>JAOAIH010000001.1 GCA_026414805.1 Spirochaetota bacterium
AATTGTTGCTAACCACCTATACTACATTGTTATAGTATATACTTTAATTTTACCACAGTAAAATACTATAATTGTAAATACAAGAAAAAAACCTCGTAGTATGCATACGAGGTTTTTACAAAAAGCAGGAGGTTCTTTACGGCTCTATATTTATTCACCCTTAAATTCAGGTTTTCGCTTTTGTGCAAACGCCATCATGCCTTCCATACAATCCTTGGTTGTAAACAATTTTGCAAGTTCTTCACGTTCCATCTTCAAATGCAATTCAGGTGACATTGATGGGCCTGCTGACATTACTTTTAAAATGGCTTTTACTGATAAAGGAGGCCTTGTTGCCAATTCTTCAGCAAATTTCATTACCTCGTCCATAAAATTCTGCTCATCAAAAACTTTATTCACCAGGCCTATTGCCAGAGCTTCCTCTGCTTCCACCTGTGTGCCAAAAAGCATTAGTTCTAAAGCTTTGGCTCTACCAACTAACCGTGGTAGGCGTAGTGTGCCACCATAGCCTGGCATAATTCCCAGATTTGTTTCAGTTAAGCCAATACGTGCACCCTTTTTCATAAGTCTGAAATGACATGCCATTGCCAATTCACACCCACCACCGAGCGCATGTCCATTTATTGCCGCTATTACGGGTTTTGGGTAATCTTCTATTTTATTCCATACATCCTGGCCGCGTTTCAAAAAATCAACTGCACTAAAATCTCCAAATCCCTGCGAAAGGTCTGCTCCAGCACAAAAGATTTTGTCTCCCGAACCGGTGATAACAATTACCCTAATATTTTTATCAATTTCTAACGAATCCAGATACTTCCTCATAGTTTCAAAGACATCATGGCTTAATTGATTTGCCTTAGGTTTGTTAATTGTCAAAACAGCAATAGCTCCTTTTTGTTCCATCAATACTGCATCTGACATGGGATACCTCCTATCTCCCTATTGTTTTGAATGAACCATCAATAATTTCAGGTTCGGGTTTTAAAATATCAAGTTTAAATCGCTGCGATAAATAATTCAAGCAATCCGTCAACTGCTGTGGTTGCACTCCTGATGCAAGGGCAAATGGACCTGCAAATGCATTCATCCCATATTTTACACCATCATCAATATCCTGAACATTCGCTGCTATGCCCTCTTTATACACTTTTACCGCCTCGTTTACCTGCACAGCCATAAGATGCAATGGTGTAATTTCTTCTGTATCTGGCATCTCAGGAATAATAGCTTTCCCATCCTTCCATTCGTATATTCCTTTTCCGCTCTTCATACCAAGATGTCCTTTTTCAAGGCAGCTAAGCAAAAACTTTCCTGGCTTGTATTGTGGCGATAGTGTCTGTGCATAGTATTCCAGTGTATGACAAAAAACATCCAGCCCTACAAAATCTGCTGTTTCAAATGGTGCCATTTTAACACCCATTTTTTTCATTTTTCCGTCTATTTGCGCAGGGTGGATTTTGCCTTCATCCAGGATAGCGCTAAGCAATGCTTGATTGGGAGCACTGATTCGGTTAACAATAAATCCTGGTCTATCTTTTAAAACCTTAACTGGGAATTTATCTATCTTTTTAGTTAAATCAAACAAAATGTTAATAGTGTTTTCTGATGTTTTTGCCCCATAAATTAACTCAACCAGTTTCATTCTTGTTACTGGATTAAAAAAATGCATGCCTGCAAATCGTTCTGGATTTGTAACAGCTGTGGCGATATCGGTTATGCTCATGGTTGATGTATTGGTTGCAATAATAGCATCTTTAGCACATGCTGATGAAGCTTTTCCAAATACATCTTTTTTAAGCTGCATATTTTCAGGGACAGCTTCAATGATAATCTGAGCATCAGATACTCCCTTTTGCAAATCAGTTGTCACGCTAATTTTCCCAAGGACATCATCAACACTGCCCTGTAATTTCCCTTTAGATGCCAAAAAATCAAGGCTTTCTTTTATTTTCTTTAATGCATTATCCAGAAATTCTTGTTTTATATCTATCATTGTAACCATAAAACCGCTCTGTGCACATACTTGTGCTATGCCATGGCCCATTGCTCCAGAACCAATAACTGCAATTTTTTTTACATCATTTATGCTTTGCATAATGACCTCCTTACATTTATTTTTTACTTATTTATTTAATTAATTCTACTTTAATTCTTTACTGGACATTTCCAATACATTGCGTGCAATTATAAGGTGTTGTATTTGTCCAGTGCCTTCAAAAATATCCATAATTTTGCTGTCTCTCATCCATTTTTCTGCCAGAAAATGCGTTGAATACCCCACAGGCCCCAAAAGCTCAGCACAGCGTTGTGTTATAAGAGTTGCATATCGCCCTGCTTTAGCTTTTGCCATGGAGGCTTCTACATTATTAAATTGCCCATTATCTGCCATCCATGCTGCCCTCCATGTTAAAAGGCGCATTGCCTCCACATTTGCTTCCATCATATACCATTCACGCTCAACTGCCGAAGCATTGGTTATATTCTTTTTATAATCAAAGGTATAGCCTTTTTTTTCAAATTGTTCTTTGGTAAATTCTATGGCTGCCCGTGCAATTCCCGTTGCCATTGACGCTACCAGTGGGCGTGTGTTATCAAATGTTTTCATTACTCCCTTGAATCCCTCTGTGGACATTTTTACTTCAGGATCACCTAATATATTGTTATACGGGATTCTGCAGTCGTTCAACACAAATGTCCCAGTGTCCGATGCCCGAATACCTAATTTATGCTCAAGATGTTCTAGAGTAAAACCTGGTGTACCTTTCTCAACCACAAATGATTTTATTCCTGCTTTGCCCGCCTTTTTATCAACAGTAGCCCATACCACTACCACTTCACTTCTGTCCGCACATGTAACAAAGATCTTCTCACCATTCAAAACCCAATAATCGCCATCACGCGTAGCAGTTGTGGTGATAGCTCCTGAATCAGACCCTGCGCCTGGTTCAGTAATTGCCATTGCAGCCCATTTATTACCAAACCTTTCTAACTGTTCATCATTGGCAACTGCAAGAATAGCAGCATTGCCCAAGCCTGCATTAGGGAATGACAGAAGGAGTGCAGCATCACCCCAGCACATTTCTTCAATAGTTACCACCATACCTAAATTGGCACCACGTTTTGGTTTTTTTTCTTCACCTGAGGCTGATGATTCACCATCTTTCTTCTTCTTTGGGCGAGCCATGACCTTAATTCCTCTGAACATATCCAGTTCTTTTGGATATTCATGCTCAGCTTCATCATACTTTCGGGATATTGGGCGCAGAACACCTTCTGCCAATTTATGCATATTATCCTGTAATGTTTTTATATAATCAGGTGTTACTAACTGTATCATTATCGTCCTCCTACACTATTAAATAATTGCCATGGCTTCACAAATTGCAATACTTCGGCCATTTCTGTAATATCTTTCCACCGGATGATCCCTTATATACCCATGCCCACCAAGGATCTGAACTCCATAGTCCGTTAGTTTCATAGTCATCTCTCCAGCATAAATTTTTGCAAGGAATGACTCTCTCTGAGCATTGATACCTAATTCAATAGTTGATGCTGCTTTCCAGGTTAACAAGCGCATAGCATCAACTTCATATGCCATTTCGGCTATCATAAATGCAATGGATTGCCTGCTGGCTATAGGTTCTCCAAATTGCTGTCGCTCTCGAGCATATTTTTTTGAATATTCATATGAAGCTCTTGAAATACCCGTCCCTATTGCAGCCATTGCAGTTCGCGTTCTTTCCAAAAGCCAATTAATCGCAGTGTGGTCTCCTAATTTGTTATTTTCAGGAATAGAGCAATTATCAAAACTGACCTCAAATGTTGGAAGTGCCCACCACCCACAATTTTTTTCCCTTTCTCCTATCACCAAACCTGGAGTATCTTTTTCTAGTATAAATAAATGAGGGCAGTTGTCATAATTTGCCACAACAATCATATATTTTGATTCATCAGCTAATGGCACAAAGCATTTCTTCCCATTAAGAACAAATGTACTCCCTTTTTTTTCTGCCTTTGTTGCACATTCCCAGATATCAAATCCTACTTCTAGTTCATTTGCTGCCAAAGTTGCTGCCACAAATGATTCTGAACAGAATTCTGGAAGGTATTTGCTCTTTTGTTCCTCTGTCCCAAGATGTACTATGGGTAGTACAAACAATGCCGGCAACATCGCATACACGGCAAATGTCATATCCCCATATGCCAGCTCTTCAAGTATAAGCGTGTGAAGTATTGGGGAACTGCCCATACCAAAACCACCATACTCCTCTGGGATCATTGACTGAATGATACCCAGTTCCCAAAATTTTTGTACTACCTGCGAATCCAGCTTTCTATTTTCATCCCATTGATGAATGTTATCGATAACATTAGCCTGAACAAGCTGTCGCACTGTATCCTGCATCATCTGCTGTTCTTCAGATAATGCAAAACTTATTTCTTCTACCATGTTAACCTCCTCACTATCTATATAAGTACTGACATGTCAGTACTTATATAGATATAAAAAATAGTCAACTATTTTTTATTAAAAATCCCTCTCCCAATAATTTTTGCAGCTTTATCAGATATTATATCAATATTGTGAAGCAAAGTATCATCATTTGGCTCTATGGTAAGATAATAATGTGCCACCCGGAAAACTCCACCTGCAACTAAGTTTGCAGTAAAACTAAGATCAGTATCTTTTGAAATATGACCAAATTCTACAGCAATTTTTAAATCCTCTATTATCAAATTAATGAGTTTATTTTCAAAATGTTGAATTTTCTGCTCAAAATGCTCTGGCAACCCTAACCCTACACGTAATATGATGTTTGCCCTATCTCTGTCAGTAAAAAAAAATTGAAATGCCTGATAAATCCTTTTTTTAAGATATACATGGTGCGAAATCACAGATAAATCTTCAAGAATCGATAGCTGTTTTAAATAATCTTCCCAATCCATTAAAAATCTTTCCAGAAGTGAAATAAAAAGGTGCTCTTTATTTGAAAAATACTGATACACCGTTCCTCTGCCAATTTTAGCTGATTCAATAATATCTGAAATCTGAGCCGAATAGTATCCTTTTTCAGAAAATAGCCGTTTTGCATGGTACAGAATTTTTTCCCGGGTATCGTCGGATCTTGTCATCATTCCTCCTTTTTCCTTTAATACATAGTTATCATACAGTGACACTGTAACGTCAACCATTTAATGACCGTGCACACTGCTAAAACTGTTTTTGGGACGTACAATCCATTCCTTAGCTTATTTATAAGTCCTTCATTGTAAAGCCATCTCTAAATAAAAAAAAATTTAAAAATTTTTAAAATAGTCTTGACAAATAATATAAATACTGACATGTCAGTATTGCAAGCAAAATTTTATTTTCCCAAATATTTTTTATACATTTCAAACTAAGGAGGATCCTTATGGTTATTGCACCAAATACTTCTATTGAGCAATTTCTAACTGAATTAATGCCAAAAGCAGCAGCTGAAATGCTCCAAAATTCAAACGCACCAAAAGAATTAGGTGGGACAGAAATCACAATGGTTGTTGAAGTTGATGGCAAGCATTATGGATTCAAAGTTAAAGATGGTAAAGATATCTCAACATGTGGTGATATCCCCAATGCAATGCTACGATTAAAAATTTCAGGGGCCGATTTACAAAAAATGATCGAAACAAATAATCTTGATATGCTTCTGGGAATGCAAAAAGACCTCACCCGCGCTCGCTACAACGCTTTGTCATCACTGAAGGGAAGTTTTATAGCAAAACTTAAAAATGATGATGGTTCAGAATTTACTATTGAAGCTATTTTAAATGGTGCGACAACTCCGCAATCAGTGTTCCGCATGTCAACAAAGGATTCAGCAGCTTTAATGAGAAAGGAAACAAATCCTGTTAATCTTTTTATGTCTGGAGCAATGAAAATTGAAGGCGATATGAGTTTTGCAATGGCAACCCAACCCCTATTCACTTGATAGATTCTTTTTTATCATCTCAACCACATTTTTGAAATGTGGTTGAGATGCCTTTTTAATAATTTTGTTGGAGGATAATGATGGCACCACTACCATGGTACAAAGAATACAAAATCTTAGGAATTCCAAAAACATTTAAACCGTACCCTGATACACCGGTATATGATATTCTTGAAACTGCTGCCAAAAAATATAAAAAAAATGGTCTTTTACAAAATAATTATTTCCTATCATATCCACAGGTCCTTGATTATGTGAATAAATTGGCATCTGCATTACAGTCATTTGGCCTTATTAAAAATGATATTGTTGCAACAATTTTACCCACATCTACTGAATTCATTATAACTGATTATGCAATATCAAAAGCAGGGCTCATACATTTACCATGTAGTTCCCTTGAACCTGCTGAAGCTTTAGAACATAAATTTAAAGAAGGAAAACCTAAGGTTATTGTGTGTACCGATAAAGATATTTCAATTGTTAACAGTTTAATTAAAAAGACACCTGTTAATCATATTATTGTTACCACCATACGTCAAAATCAAGAACCTTCAACAATAGATTTAAAAAAGATCAATATAAAAGGTTCCAGCAAGGTATACGATTTTTACAGTCTTATTAATACATCATCTGGTATAGTGAAAACGATCCCCATAAATGTTGAAACAGATATTGAAACTCTTATTTTCACAGGAGGCACAACAGGCATACCCAAAGGCTGCATGCTGACTCACCGCAATATTTATGCAAATTGCATTCAAAATCTCCATGCATTGGGAGCAGGGGGTTTAACATTCCGAGGAGCTATCTCCGTAATATTAGGACTCCCTTTCTTTCATACCTATGGGCATTGCCTGATGCATACAATGATGCTGTTTGGTTTTAATATCATAATTATCAATGATCCTCGTGATACTAAATCAATGGTAGAAAACATAAAAAAGCATTACCCAGTGATGCAGATTGGGGTCCCTGCACAATTTATGAAATTAGCAAAGGAAGATTTAAGCGGGATTGGGATCATAGGACTTTCTGGTTCAGCACCACTTTCTGAATCCACACAAGAAGAATTTGAAAAACGTTCTAGCAGCGGGATTATGGAAGGATATGGCTTATCAGAAATGTCACCTGTTACCCATCTTAATCCTTCTGTAATATACCGAATTCTTGGTGGGCGTTTTGGAGTAAGGCTTGTTTCACTACTGTCTTCAATACCCGGTAACAGTTATTTGACAAATTCATTTTTCAGATTGCTTGGCCCAAAGCTTTTTGGGAAAATTTTTACCACTATCATTGCATATAGAATGAAAAAAACCAGCCAAAAGCCCAATAAAAAATCTGTGGAAAAAAGAAGAACGATTGGAGTGCCTTTCCCTGATACCGAAGTGAGATTTCTTGATATTGAAACAGGCAGAATATTATCAATTGATGAGATGCTTGCGGGAAAGCGTGCAGAGATGCTATTAAACGGCCCTCAGCGTATGTTAGGATACTGGCCAAATCCTGGAAGCGGATGCGATAGCGATGGATTTATTCATACTGGTGATATAGTTCAGATTGATGAAAATGGCTATTTTTATATTGTTGACCGATCCAAAGATATGATTAATGTTTCAGGATTTAAAGTCTATTCAAAAGAAATTGATGACATCGTTAGCGAACATCCCCATGTTGAAGCTGCTGCAACTGTAGGCATCCCAAATCCTGAAAAAGAAGGAAGCGAATTAGTAGTCCTTTTTGTTCAACTTTATCCACAGTATAAACATAAAACACGTGAGCAGGATATTTTAAAATACCTTCAATCAAAAGTTGCAAAATACGCAGTGCCAAAATTCATTACAATAGTTGATGAACTCCCACGCACTGCTGTAGAAAAAGTGGACAAAAAAGTACTTAGAGAAATGGCTGTTAAACAATTTCTTCAATCAAAATCAAAAAAGAAAACAAAAGTAAAAATCTAATAATAATCTAACATTAAAGAGAGGTACCAATGAGAGAATGTGTATTTATTGATGGTGTTCGTACACCAAATGGAAGAGCTCATCGCGAAAAAGGATGGTTCAGGCATTTAAGGCCTGATGAGTTACTGACACCAGTGTATACTGCTTTATTTGAGCGAAACAGTAAAGTTACTCCAGATATGGTTGATGGGGTTTTTGTAGGCTGTGCAAATCCTTCTGGCATGCAAAATGACATAGGCCGACTTGCATGGCTTGCATCTGGTTTTCCTGATTCAGTTCCTACTAACACATTGACCAATCAATGCCCATCTGGCATGTCAGCAACCATGCATGCTGCCAGAGCAATTATGACTGGTGAAGCAGATATTATGATAGCCGCTGGCGTTGAAGACATGGAAAAAGTGCCAATGGGCTCAAATATGGATTTTCCTCCACGGCTGTTGAAATACTATAATGGTGCTGATCTTTTAATGGGAGCTACAGCTGAGAAAGTGGCAGAACTGTGGAAGATATCTCGCGAAGATATGGAAAACATGGCAGTATGGTCCAACAAAAAGGCATGGGAAGCTACTGTTTCTGGAAAATTTAAAAAGGAGATAGTTCCCATCATGGGATTGGATGACGATGGCAAAGAATTCTTGGTTGATAGGGATCAGTGGGTTCGTGAAAAAGTTGATGTTGAAAAAATGAAAACGATGATGTCACCTTTCAAACCAAACGGCGTGGTTACAGCAGCTACTTCATCTCCTTTAACACAGGGAGCATGTGCTTTACTTCTAATGAGCCGTGAAAAAGCAGATAAACTGGGTTTGCCATACAAGTATAAATATTCTTATGGGGTACTAGCGGGATGTGATCCCACGATTATGGGCATAGGCCCAATACCAGCAATTAAAAAATTAGTTGCTCGTACGGGTCTAAATCTTGATGAGGTAGGTGCAATTGAGCTTAATGAAGCATTTGCAAGCCAATCTTTGGCCTGTATCCGTGAACTTAAGCTGGATAATGATAATGCTCCTTTCAAGCGAGTAAATGTCTGGGGTGGTGCTATCGCATTGGGTCATCCATTAGGTCAATCAGGTGCACGCATCATTATCACACTTCTTAATATTTTGGCTACTGAATTCCCTGATGCAAAATATGGACTAGCATCATTATGTGGTGCATTTGGCAATGCAGGAGCACTGTTAGTTGAGAAAGTTAATTAATTTAATAATGAATATTTTTTATGGAGGTTCGCCATGAAACGTTATTCAATTATTTTAATTTTTGTTGGATTAGTTGCACTTTGTGTTGCAGTCTTTGCACAGAATAATCCATGGAAATTGATTTATGAAGGCGAAGAAGATAAGGCAACAGTAAAAATCTACACTCGTGATATACCAGGCTCACCATATAAAGAATTTAAAGGAGTAAGCTATTCTGATATCCCATTTGATGTAGCATTAAAAGTCATTCAGGATTACAACAACTACCACAAATGGTATGGTATGTGTGATGCGCTGTATGCTATTTCAGTGCGTAATCCTAAAGATATTGATATGTACTTTGTTCTGGATTTGCCAGTTGTAACAGACCGCGATGTTGTAGTAAAAGTTGAAAGCGGTTGGGACCAAGCTAAAGGAGTAGCGTGGGTAAATATGACTTCTGTAAATGATAGTGAGTATAAAAAAGATAGTGGACTTGTAAGAATGACTTCTCTAAAAGGGAGATGGGATATCATTAAAAAAGATGAAAACCATGTAGAAGTTATTTACCAAGTGCATGCAGAACTTGGTGGTTCACTACCAGCCTGGGTAGTCAACATTGCTGCAAAAGATCAGCCTTTAAAGACTTTAAAAGGAGTTTATAAATACTCAAAAAAAATAAGAGACCAAAAATAGCTTAGTAAGTTTAGTATTAAATAATTCAAAATAGAGGCATATTATATGCCTCTATTTTTATATGCTAATCATCTTGACAAAATGCATACAAAATAATTATTTATAAATTACTCTACTGTAAAAATACAATTAATTTTTTATTAGTTAATAAGAGCTATCTATGATTATGCTATTTATATTTGTACTTGGCATTTATTTGGTTATAATTGGTTTTCTTGAACTCATAATGCCCAAACACATGCTAAGGTTATGGATAAAAGTTTCATCAAGTAAAATATATTTTCTCTATGGAATTGTTTTAATATGTGCAGGCTTTCCATTAACTCAGGTACCATCATCAAATCCACTATCAACTCCTCTTTTTATCATTGGTCTTATAGTGGTATTTTCTGGACCATTTGTCTTAATTTACCCTGAAAAAATCAGAAATTTATTTTTCCAGGGCATTGATGAATTGGGCTATGCAGGCAGCCGTTTTGCAATACTTGTTGATGCAATAGCACGTATTACAGTAGCAACATTATGTATATTGGCTTATTTTCTTAGCTAAATTTATACTACTATATTAACTAATTTCCCTGGAACAACTATCACTTTTTTAATTGGTTTTCCTGCAATCATTACTTTTATTCTTTCATCATTAAGTGCTGCTTTTTCCATTTCTTCTTTAGTAATATCAGCTGGAACATTTTGTTTTGACCGTATCTTACCATTTATCTGGAACACAACTTCTATCTCATCTTTAACAGTTAGCTCTTCAATGAAAGATGGCCATGGTTCATCTATAATTAAATTTTTGTGTCCCAACAATTCCCACAATTCCTCAGCAACATGAGGCACAAAGGGACCAAGCATTGGCAGTAATTTATCAAAAAGTTCCGACACAACCATTTTTCCAGCATCTGTCCTAATAATATCCTCACTTACCTGATACAGAGCATTCACAAGTTCCATCATACGCGCAATGGCTGTGTTAAACTGCATCCTGTTTTCAATATCATGAGTCACAGATTTTACAGCCCTATGAATTTCACCTCTAAGATTTTTCAGTACAGGATCTAACTTTACATTATCAAAATTATAGGTTGTGTAACAATCACTATATTTTTGAACTATTCTCCACACACGATTAATAAATCGATAGCACCCTTCAACACCCTTATCCGACCAATCCAAATCCTTTTCAGGAGGTGCAGCAAAGAGCATAAACAGCCTTACAGTATCGGCTCCATATTTATCTACGATGTCATCAGGGTCTACAATATTCCCCTTTGATTTACTCATCTTTGCACCATCTTTAATAACCATACCCTGTGTCAGTAGTCGCGTAAACGGTTCACGATATTGTAGAATACCCAAATCATTCAAAACCATTGTAAAAAAGCGCGCATATAACAAATGCATGCAGGCATGCTCAATACCACCTATGTATTGGTCAACAGGCGTCCAATAATTTACCTCATCAAAATCAAAAATATCATTTGAATGTGGAGAGGTAAACTTAGCAAAATACCATGAGGAATCTACAAAAGTATCCATGGTATCTGTTTCACGTTTTGCTTCACCACCACATTGAGGGCATTCAGTGTTATAAAATTCAGGCATCATAGTCAGTGGAGAGCGAGAATCACCATGGAAATCAACATCAACAGGCAATACAACCGGTAATTTGTCATACGGCACTGGTTGTGCACCACATTTTTTACAATAAATAATTGGTATAGGACAGCCCCAGTACCGTTGTCGTGAAATAAGCCAATCTTTTAGCCTGTAATTTACTTTTCTAAAACCTATTCCTTCCTTTTCAGCATAATCAGATATTGCTTCTATAGCTTGTTTGTTGCTGATACCAGTGAAAGGTCCTGAATTGACGCATACACCATCATCCACATATGCATCACGCATAGTTGCAACATCGATAGGTGCAGAAGGATTATCAATTACCAATTTTATTGGAATTCCATATTTCTTTGCAAAAGCAAAGTCACGAGTATCATGTGCAGGAACTGCCATTATAGCACCGGTACCATATTCCATGAGGACAAAATTTCCAACGTACAGGGGAACAATATCACCATTAAACGGATTTTTAATTTTTATTCCAGTATCTATTCCCTCTTTTTCCTTTTCCTCAGAAAGCCTGTCTACAAGTGATTGCTCTTTAATTCTTTTAATAAAATCCTTAACCTTTTGATTTTTAACTCTATCTAAAAATGGGTGTTCCGGAGCTATCACCATAAATGTTACACCATAGATAGTATCGGGTCGTGTTGTAAATATAGGAAAGTCCTCGCCCGTATCTGCAACCTTAAAATTAACAACCAACCCTGTAGAGCGCCCTATCCAATTCCGCTGCATTACTATAACACGCTCAGGCCAACCTTCTTTTAAGATATCATGACCTGACAAAAGATCCTCAGCATAATCGGTTATTTTAAAAAACCATTGTTCCAGTTCACGCTGTGTTACCTGTGTTTCACATCGCCAGCATACCCCATTTTCAACCTGTTCATTTGCAAGAACTGTATTGCAAGTAGGACACCAGTTAACAGGTGCTTTACGTTTATAGGCTAAACCTTTTTCATACATCTTTATAAATACATATTGATTCCATTTATAATATTCTGGTACATGTGTTGCAATCTCCCTGTCCCAATCATATGAATACCCTAACATTTGGAACTGCTTTTTCATATATGCAATATTTTCATCAGTCCATTTTTTAGGGGGGATATTATGTTTGATAGCTGCATTTTCTGCTGGCAGCCCAAATGCATCCCATCCCATTGGATGAAAAACATTGAAACCCTGCATCCTTTTATAGCGGGCTACAACATCACCAATAGAATAATTCCTTACATGCCCCATATGTATTCTACCTGAAGGATAGGGGAACATCTCTAATATGTAATATTTTTTCTTATTAGGATCACGTTTTGATGAAAAAGCCCGGGCTTTATTCCAGCGTTCCTGCCACTTTTTCTCAATCTGTTTTGGATTGTATTCCACTTCCTGCATGGGTTAGCCTCCTGCATCATTGCCTAACATGGTATGTTGTAATTACATTATTAAAATATCATTTAATTCATAGAAATGCACAATATATACATTTACGTAAGCGTCAAGTATTTTGTTATACATAACTATCATGTAAAATTATACAACATTGCAATCATATAATATGGCACTACTAAATATTATAGAAGATAGGTAGGTTTGTTAGTAAAGTACATTCCTTCAATTAGTGTACTGTTTATACATTGTAGAAAAGCCAGTGAAATACCATTTGTCAAAATATATTTTTTAATATTAGAGCAACAATGCAAAATTTTTTATACTTCTCTTATATACAAAAAAGAAGTGGCATATAACTATTTTAAAATAATTATTTAGCATTACGAAGAATTGCAATAATATCTCTTGTGCTTTTGGCATGTATCATTTCATCCCGAATTGTATCATTTTTCAAAATTGACATTATTTTTGACAATAATTTTAAATATTCTTTATGCTGTCGCTCTCCTGCAGCAACCATTACCACAAGATGGACAGGTTTGCCATCAATAGAATTAAAATCTATCCCTTTTTTTGATATCCCTATAGCAAAAGCTAATTTATGTACTGATTCCAGTTTTGCATGGGGAACAGCTATACCAAACCCAATACCAGTGGTCATAATCTCCTCACGCTCTTTTAATGCATCAATAAAAGCTTTAATATCCGAGCATACTTCAGTTCCCCTGAATACATCAGCAAGCTCTTCAATAGCCTTGTACTTATCTGTTGATTTTAAAAACTTAATAAACTTGCTATTGGTAAATTCTAATAATGAACTCACGTGTTACTCCAGATTGTTTATAATCGATTACCGGCACACATATATGCCACTAATAGTTCTATTATTCCATAATTGATTATCGAATTCATAAATCATCATGATAACCAATTTTTAATTATATAAAGAATTTCATGCTATAATAATCGCTTCTTATAATGAGGATGATTTTATAAATAACAAATGTCAATGACTTAATTTTAAAATATTGTTTATTATCTTAATTTTTTGTATTATTTAAAATAATACAATAACTCAACAACTACTGTTATATCAATTGAATTTATTAATTATGACACATACTTTTTTTATTAAAGTTAAATCATCAAAGTATGTATGAGAGATACTACTCAGAGGTAGCTATCGTTAAAGAACTAGATATTATAATTTTTAAATATTCATGAAAATTTTATTGACTTAATTAATAAACTTTTTGTTAAAATCTAACTGAACAATCATTAATAAAGTATCATAAAATTTTATATATAAAAGGGGTAGTGATATGGGATATACACATTTATCACAGGTTTTTTGGGATCAGGTCAGCAAATATGGGGACCGCGTAGCATTACGATATAAACCAAAAAACGAGTGGGTTGAGTTTACCTGGACACAATTTGGTGATATGGTACACAAAACCAGTAAAGCACTCATTGAATGTGGAATTGGAGAACAGGAAACTGTTGGAATATTTTCACAAAATATGCCGCAATGGTCTGTCGCAGATATTGGATCATTATGTATACGGGCTATTCCCGTTCCCATCTATGCAACAAATACAGCTAAACAGGCGGAATACATCATCAATCATGCTGAAATAAAAGTAATATTTGTTGGCGATGTGGAACAATACTCTAAAATAATGCAGATTTTACCTGAAAACAAATTTTTACAGAAAGTTATAGTATTCAAAGAAACTGTACCCATACAAAAATCTGATAAAATTATGTATTTCAGTGATTTCTTAAAAATTGGGGAAGAGTCAAATAAAGACAACGAAGTGAAAGAACGAATGAATAGAGGAAAACCTGATGATCTTTTAACTTTAATTTACACCTCTGGGACAACCGGTGAACCTAAGGGTGTAATGCTTACCCATTCCAATGCACTGTTTCAGAAAGAGCAGCATGATTTACGTCTCATAGATCCAAATGATAAAGATGTATCGCTGGCATTTTTACCACTCAGCCATGTATTTGAACGAATCTGGACCTACTATGTCTTTGCAACTGGCATGACTAATAATTATCTGGAGGATCCTGCAAAGATTGTTGAATTCATCCAAGAAGTAAAACCAACTATCATGTGTGCTGTTCCACGATTTTATGAAAAGATTTATGCAACTGTATTTAACAGGCTGGAAAGTGCACCACCTGCAAAGCAGAAACTGTTTAAATGGGCTATCAAGGTTGGCGCACAACATAATAACAAAAAGAAAGACCAACTTTTTATTTCACCACTATTGCGTATTAAATATAAAATTGCAGATGCTCTTGTACTCAAAAAAATACGTGATGTTGTGGGTGGCAGAATAAAATTTTTCCCCTGTGCAGGTGCTCCTCTTTCACAAGAAATTGAAGAATTTTTCTACGCTTGCGGTATTTTTATCTGTTACGGCTATGGATTAACTGAAACAACAGCAACCGTAACATGTCATGAACCATATAAGTTTAAATTTGGCGCAGTAGGGAAGCCATTGCCAAATGTTGAGGTTAAAATAGACCCTGCAAACGGCGAAATTTTGGTGCGTGGCGGCAACGTCATGAAAGGTTATTACAAAAAACCTGATGCCACTGCCGAAGTTCTTACACCTGATGGCTGGTTCAGGACAGGTGATGCTGGCTTTTTTGAAGACAATGGTGAGCTTCGTATCACCGAGCGAATAAAAGATTTAATGAAAACATCCGGTGGAAAATATATTGCACCGCAAATGATTGAAAGTACTATTGGTGCTGACCATTTCATTGAGCAAATTGCCGTCATTGGCGACCAGCGTAAATACGTTACTGCTCTTGTTGTTCCATCATTTATTGCACTAGAAGAATATGCAAAAGCCCATTCTATTTCATATACAAGCAGAGAAGACCTTATCTCAAAACCAGAGATTATTGAATTCTACCGGCAGAGAATAGAAGAAGCTCAGAAGGAATTTGCCCGATTTGAAAAGATTAAAAAATTTACACTGCTTCCGCATGAGTTTACTGTTGAATCAGGTGAGATAACGCCAACACTCAAACTTAAACGAAAAGTTATAGCCGAAAAGTATAAAGATATAATTGAAGAAATGTATAAGGATGATAAAGGGGAATAATTAAAAAAAAGGCGCTTACCAGAGCGCCTTTTTTTATCTATTACACTTTTGCCACCTGCTGCAAGTTAGCTATCGCTAAAAATGCTTCATGAATAGCATCATTTATTTTTCCAATTTTTTTACAATCGCCAAGTATGCTGTATGCAATACCTAACTTTTTTAACTCATTTTCAAGTGGATTAACAGGTTTTGATCCAACTGCTATTACTACATTGTCAAATTCTTGATGTATAGTATCATTTTGTTTAGTGTATACAACTGCTTTATCTTTAATCTCAATTACCGTAGCAGAAGTAATAACATTTATGCCATATTTTTCCATTTCCAGATTCAATATCCACCGTGTTGATCTCCCTACATCCTTGCCTATTGTAGGGAGCATTTCAATAATAGTCACTGCACTGGTTCCACGTGTAATTAATTCTTTTAAATGGTCAACTGGCTCAGCATCAAAGAACATTAGAAAATGGAGCACTTCAGGTGATAATGTCCCTTTATTTGCAATAAACAATGCAGTTTCAATTCCAACAGCGCCTCCGCCTATTACCGCAACATTGCGACCTAATTTTGGGTTATTTCGCAATACATCCCAGGCTGAATACACATTCGGCAATTCTACACCTTTAATAGGAGGGGTGAGCGGCTCTGCACCAGTTGCAAGTATCACATGGTCAGGTTGTACCTCTTTTATCAGATCAATAGTCACAGTGGTACTGCAATATACTGGAATTGAATATTCCTCTATCATTGATTTATAATATCGTATAATTTCTAGCAATTCATGTTTATGTGGTGGTGCAGCAGCAATATGTAATTGCCCACCAATTTCTTGTTCTTTTTCATAAATTACAACATCATGGCCAGCCTCTTTTGCACGAACTGCAGCCTCTAGTCCACCAGGCCCTGCCCCCACAACCATAATCTTAAGAGGACTTCGGGTTTTTTCAATTGACCTCTCAAACTCATAGCCCGCACGTGCATTTAGGATACATCCAACAGGCATACCGCTGAACAGTGTATCAGTACATCCTTGATTACATCCCACACATGGTCTGATAAGCTTTGCCTTACCATTTTGTGCTTTAATAGGCCAGTAAGGATCTGCAATTAGTACTCTTCCTAAATTGACCATGTCTGCCATGCTATCTTTCAGTATTTTTTCCGCTTCATCTGGTGAGCTGATTCTATTTGAGGCCATAACCGGCACATTCACCACTCTCTTTATGTTTGCAGCTAAATATGCATATCCTGCTCTAGGCAATTCCATGGGCAGTTGCGGAACTTTTGCCTCATGCCAGCCACCTGTAACATTAATAATATCCACCCCTGCTTCTTCATATACCTTAGCAATTAATGGTGTCTCTCTGCTGGTGTTGCTTCCCGGTACAAAATCATTGCCTGCCATTCTAATGCTTACTGGAAAATCTTTGCCTACAGCCCTGCGCACTTTTTCAATAACTTCTCTTGGGAATCGTACTCTGTTTTCAAATGAGCCTCCATATTGATCTGTTCGTTTATTTGTTATGGGCGATAGAAACTGAGTAATGAGGTACCCTGCTGATGCAATAATCTCAACACCGTCAAACCCTGCTTCCTTTGCACGAAGCGCAGCATCAACATACGCTTTCTGGACAATTTCAATGTCCTCCAGAGTCATTTCTCGTGGAGTTTGTTTTGAGTATTTTGAATATACTGCAGAAGGTGCAATGGGCTGAACCCCATCGGTAAGCATTGAATACGAATACGCTCCTGCATGAAATAGTTGAACAAATGTTCGAGCACCTTCACCTTTTATTATTTTAGTTAATTTTGCAAAATCAGGAATTCTATCATCTGATGCCAACGAGAGAGCAATTCTCCCTGAGCCTGCAATATCTATTCCAACTGGCCCTACTGTCACAAGGCCTGCTCCACCTTTTGCTTTTTCTCTAAAATATTCATAATACCTATCATTTAAGGTTCCATCATACGAATACAGTAATCCTAATGCAGGATATGCAATTCTGTTTTTAATTTCTAAAGTATTAATTTTAATTGGTGTAAAAAGAAGTTGGTACATACTTCCTCCTTAACATAACACTGTTATGTTATGATTCTATCACACACTACAAGTATATTACAACTTTTTTTAACAAATTAATAGTAAAAAATTTTCTCTATCAACTACCAACATATTCAAAATAATGTGCTACTATATATTTTAAATAGATTTTAATAATCATATATGTAAATTTTAGTTTATATTTTTTCATTATATAACAACTAACAATGGAATACACTCAATGATTACACAAAAAACAAAAGGCATATCCCTTATAGTACTTTCAGCAGTAACGTTTTCACTATCAACCGTATTTGCAAAGTATATAACTTCCACATCTTCAATCCATGCAATAGAAATATCTTTTGTTAGATTCCTTATTGGATTTATAATTTCCTCAGGGTATATTTTTATCCATCATATGAGCATTAGGCCCAACAATGTACCACTGGTACTTACCAGGGCAATATCCAATACTGTTGCAGTGATACTCTTTTTTGTTGGTGTTCAGTACACGACTGTTACAAATGCCAACATGCTTAATATGACCTATCTGGTGTTTGTATTTGTACTAGCGCCTTTTTTCAACAAGGAACCTTTAATAAAAACAAATTTTTTTTATTTAATATTAACACTTGCTGGAACCTATTTAGTGATACAACCCCATTATAGTACTATTAATATTGGTGATGTGTACTCATTTCTTTCGGCAATTATATCTGCTATTGCAGTAGTTGCACTCCGCGAATCACGGAAATATGACACTACTCCCATCATATTATTTCACCTTATGAGCATTGGCTTAATTATAAATGGCATTGCTATGATTCCAGTATTTGCTATTCCTGATACCACCACAAGTATATATATGCTGCTTTCAGGATTCAGCGCATATTTAGGTCAGGCATTTTTCACAGCTGGCTTTAAATACATTGATGCAACAAGCGGTTCTATTCTTTCATCAAGCAGAATTTTTATTGCAGCATGGATGGGAATATACCTTTTCAATGATTCATTTGCTGCTAATATTGTGGTGGGAGGATTGTTAATCACTGTAGCCCTTATTGGTGTAAGCCTGCAGGGAACCGGTAGGGTACAGCATTAATCTTCTATAAAACCGCGCATCATCATATCAACACTGCTTGCCAGTGCCTCAAGGTCATATCCACCTTCAAGAAAGGCTATCATCCTGCCCCCACAGAATTCATTTGCCACCTGCTTTAATAAAACAGTAAATTTATAATATGACTCAGATGTAAGCCCTATATAAGATAATGGGTCAGCATTGTGAGCATCAAAACCTGCAGATATAAGAATAATATCCGGCTTAAATTTTGTTAATGCTGGGACTATATGGTTTTTGAAAACATCAAGATATTCCGGTTCACCTGTTCCAGCAGGCATTGGGAAGTTCAACGTATACCCTTCACCTTCGCCCTTACCCCTTTCACTGCGTGCACCTGTACCAGGATAATGGGGATATTGATGTGTGCTTATATACATTACGGTTTTATCACGTTCAAATGTATGTTGAGTACCATTGCCATGGTGAACATCCCAGTCCACTATTGCTATATTTTTTAATCCGTGCTCTACCTGCAAATATCTGGCTGCTATCGCTACATTATTGAATATGCAAAACCCTGCGGCATAATCATATTCAGCATGATGCCCAGGTGGTCGTATTGCACAAAATCCACGAATTGCCTCCCCCGACATGATTGTGTCACACATATTGAGGCAACCCCCAACTGCAAAAAGTGCTACCTCATAAGACCGTTTGCATACCGCTGTGTCCATTGAATCCAGATAGTGGATACCGGATTCTATTTCCTGCTTGACCCTTTCAATATATTCAGTCGAATGAACCAGTTCAATATACCGCTTTGCACCAATCTTTGGCTCAATTTTAATTAATGACTTATAATATGATTGCTGACGCAATCGTTGGTCTATAGCTGCTAGCCGTTCTGGCCTTTCCGGATGTCCCCATCCTGTATCATGGTCCATGTATATAGGATCAAACAGGTATGCAGTAGGTACCATATACACCCCGCATAATCAATAGTAATCTTACAAAACAAAATAAAATGTTCTATAAAAAGTCAAGAACTTTAAAATTATATCGGGAATTATAAAGGGTACCGTACACCTAATCGTATAACCAGGCCAGACATATCTAGCTCTAAATCACCACTTTTTAAAGGCAAACTTCTGTAGCCAGCTTCAGCATAAAAATCAACCTTTGAATCGCTCGCTGGTTTTAGTGATGCTCCAAATAACAATTCCCACGATAATCCTGTAAACAGCTTGGTTATGGATTTTTCATTATATGATTTTCCAGTGTTGGAATCAGTAAAATCAGGCTGCGAGTAATGTAATACCATGAATGAATAGCCAAGACCGATAGTTACAAATGGCGTTACATACAATTTATCTTTTAAATTTGGAAGGCGCACCTGCGCATTAAACATCATTGGAATTACATAAGCATTTGTATCGGCTTTGACATCAACATATACTGATCCTTCTTGTTTAACGCCAATTTTTCTATCCCACTTTATCCAGTAAAATCCAGATTCAAGTCCCGTTACAAAATATGGATCCAGTAGCCAGTTGTAATGCAATGATATATCTAATCCATATTTTGCAGGATCATCAGCATACGATGTTCCCAATGTCCCATTCAATTCTGTATTAGCAGCAAATATAGAAGAACTTGTTAATACCATAATTATTACATAAATACTTACATAACTTTTCTTTTGCATACTATCCTCTTATGTTAAAAATTTTATTTACTTTACTCACAAAATCATCCTCTGTCAACACCAATTTAGTGCTAATAGAAACACCAATCTATTAATTGCATCTTTTGATTACTTTTTATTATTTATTGTTGATTTTGTGGCTTTTCTAAATCTTTTAATTTTACCTAATAACGAGAATTATATACCATTTCTCATTTACGTTTAACTATAATGACATGATTTATCGTGTTGATATAATATAACTATTTATCTATAGACCTGGATAAAATTCTTGATTATTTATCATAATTATTTAACTATTGTTTTCCATAAATTATTTATATCATAATAGTACAACATATTACTAAAATTTAAAATTGAAAAAGGAATAATAGTATGAAAAAATTTATGGTAGCTTTTCTTTTTATTTTCACATTGTCGTGTACTTCCGTTGACAAGTCAGTATATATAAAAGACAAACAGGCATTGCAAAAGCCCATACGTATAGCTGTATTAACTTTTGTTGATGCACCAAAATATCCAGGTTCTGGTGTCCATATTGCTGATGCATTAACCAGTGAACTTGTGCAGATAGCAAACTGGGATTTGGTAGAACGCTCTCAAATAGAAAAAATTCTTAAAGAAAAATCCCTTGATATGACAGGATTAACTGATTCACAGCTTACAGATATAGGCAAATTAGCAAAAACAGATTATATTATTGTTGGCAGCGTTTCAGATTATTATTACGATAGACAATTTTACATTGTGCCAAAAACAAAAATTGCGTTCAATGCAAGAATTATAAACACACAAACAGGTAGCATTGTGGGCACTCTTAGATATAACCGTGAAACCAATAAGAATGCCTGGTGTGGGTGTTGTTTATTGGGATGGTATTATCTTCCAATATTATTACTTACTGACCAGAATATTAACACTGATGTAAGCAAAGCTGCTCGTGATGTGGTAAGAGCTATCGACAGGGATATAAGTGGTAAAAAAGGCTGCTGCATATAATACCTTTTTTACTGATAGCTGTCAATAATGGTTCCCAGTCCTTCTACACTGACACGTGAAGCTACAGTAGTTTTTACCAGTTTTTCGCTTAAGCCTGTTCTTACTGCCGCAAGCCCTTTAAGCAAATTATTGAGCTGCTCTATGCTCTGCTCTATTGCTGTAATATGCTGCGCCATCATGACACCCTCCTTTGTGTCAAACATTAATTTCTATTTGCAATATCGACTAATTCTGCTATAATCTTAATACTATATTTTTTTTAAAAATTTGCGTAACATTTATGAAATACTTCCACAGAATTAGATACTATCAGGACAAAATTTGATCAAAATTAAAAATAAAATCCATATTTCATTACTGCCCAAAGCAATAACACTGGGGAGGGTAAGGCTATATATAGAAAGTAACAATAAGGTTATCTATTACTATATATTGTAATTATTTTAATATATACTAAGTTTTAACAATTAAAGAGTCCCAAGAGGTATGGTTGTGTTATGAATACTCAACAGTTATTAAAGACAATGCTTTTGGTTATAATTATTTTCCCATTATACTATGTTTATGCTGATGTTCCAGTTGTCATATATCCAGATAGGGAAGTTGTACTAGTAAAGCCTCAATCAAAAGCCTGTGCCATCATACATGTACAGTTACCACAAAAAGGCTACATATACGCAAATCCAAAAGGTGAAGGAACTGGAAAAGCAACGATTGCAGTTGCACTTTCATCTCCACCAATTATTCCCAAAAATACGCGATATCTTCCAGGAATTTTTTACATCTCTCCCCTTGATAGAAAACCTGTGTATATCTACAAAAATCAAACTTCACTATGTATTCCTTTTGAAGTGCATACAATAAAGGAAGGTACTTATTTACTATCAATCACAGTTGAAGCATTATTCTGTGATGATGTATCCTGCACTCCGATACGCAAAACTATCGCCCAAACAATTAAAGTTGATACTTCAGCTCCCGAATTTGATACTTCAGTCTGTGAACGTTACATGGAACCACAGCATATCCCCATAAACAAGGATACAACGGCTTCATTGAGCAATTTCAAGGTTATAGAGACAGCAAGTTCATCTTTGAGCATACTGCAAGCTGTTGTTTTTGGTATAATAGCTGGTTTTTTGCTTAACTTCATGCCATGTGTCCTTCCTGTGATCAGCTTAAAAATTATGAGCTTCATATCGCATGGTAATAATAACCCACGCAGTATTCAAACAATGGGCGTGCTCTTTACTGCTGGTATACTTACCTCATTTGTGGTGCTGGCTTCACTTGCCGCTTTTGCCGGATACAACTGGGGTCAACTTTTCCAGCATCAAATGTTTGTTATTATTATGGCTGCAATAATCTTTGCCCTTGCCTTATCATTTTTTGGTGTTTTTACATTTAATATTCCCAACATTCCGCAACTACAAAGTACCAATGTATACCTTGATTCATACTTCAAAGGCATAATAGCTACGCTGCTTGCAACTCCCTGCAGCGGTCCGTTTCTAGGAGCAACGCTGGCATGGTCACTTACACAACACCCAGTAATCATATTTATGGTTTTTATCAACATTGGATTAGGGATGTCACTTCCATACATTGTGTTGTCATTTTATCCTTCACTGGTTAGATTTATTCCAAAGCCCGGCGACTGGATGATAGCGTTTGAACAATTCATGGGATTTTTGCTTGTTGGCACTACTATCTATCTTATTACCTTACTTGATTTCAGTTTACTTACAAAATCACTCTGGTTTATTCTGGTTTTGTCTGTTGCCTTGTGGCAGTGGGGTCGGTATGGTAATATAACTAAACCAGTTATACAAAGGATAATTTCGTTGGTTCTACTTGTTATACTTGTCATCATATCATCATATTTACTATTCTTTTATCAAAAAAAAGGCACTGCAAATGATATTATCTACAAATCATTTAATTGGGAAGCGATAGTATCCAGCAAGAACTCTCAAATATCAATGGTAGTATTCACTGCTGATTGGTGCCCCAACTGCAAATTTGTTGAGGCTACAGCATTAGCATCCTCTGATGTGATTAATTTTATTCACGCCAACAATATTAAGGTATACAAAGCTGATATCACTACAAAGAATGAGCAGGCAGAAAATATTTTGCAAAGTTTGGGATCACGTTCAATACCTTTTGTGGCAATATTCCCACAAGGGGAAAACTTTTTGCGTCCTGTTATTTTACGGGATATATATACAGCAAACGATCTATTGAAAGCTTTACAAAAGGCAGCTGAATTAAGCCAACAATCCACGGTGCCTCATATTATACCCATACCTTAAGGTTTTACAATGCAATCGCTCAGATATTACCAGGAACTTATACAAAAGATTGATGCATTTACTGCTTCGGTTGTTTCAACATATTCTACAATGTTGCACTGTAGAGAGGGTTGCAGCAGTTGCTGTATACTGGAA
Organism: Spirochaetota bacterium; assembly: GCA_026414805.1. NCBI lineage: Bacteria > Pseudomonadati > Spirochaetota > Spirochaetota bacterium. The sequence continues at coordinate 24,230 of JAOAIH010000001.1, forward strand.
AGCATAATGCCAGTAGAAGTTGTGCCAATATTAAAATGGTACGTAGTACAACCTGTATCAGTACAAAACTCCATTATGCAGAATAATTCCAACTCTTGTATATTTTTACTTCATGATAGCTGTTTAATCTATCCCCACCGACCAATTATTTGTAGAACCCATGGATATCCGGTTGCAATAAACAATACAGTGGATATCTGTCCACTTAATAGTGGGATAATCTTTGAGCCACAATATATTCTTAATCTTGAAAACTGCAACACAATGCTTGCAGCTATTAATATATTATTCATAAAAGAAATAGCAATTCCTGCACTTCAAAAAGAGCGTATTAATTTACGAACGTTTTTTCAAAGCCCTGAAACCGATATCCCTTCTATAGTGCATGCCCTCAAAGGATATTGAAGGTATGGCATTGTACACTTTTTTATATGCATCTTCAAGAGTATCAGCAACAGCAGTGATATTGAGTACCCGTCCTCCGTTGGTAACAACCTGTCCATTCCGTTTGGTACCTGCATGAAATACAAGAATATCATCAGGCACCTGGTCAAGACCCTTTATTGGAAAACCTGTTTTATATGACCCAGGATAACCTCCAGAAGCAAGTACTACAGTAATAGCATGTTTATTTCTGAATGAGAGATTCATTGTTGAAAGTTTGCCCTCAACTGCAGCCAGTATGTAGTCGCCTAATTTACCATTTATGAGAGGCAACAGCACTTGCGCTTCAGGATCACCAAAACGCACATTGAATTCAAGTACATTAATGGTATTATTGTTAATGATTAATCCTGCATAAAGAATACCAACAAATGGCATTCCCTCATTTTTCATACCCTGAATCACCGGAGTAAGTATTTCCCTATGTACTCGCTCTAAAATCCTGCTGGTCACTACTGGTGCTGGAGCATACGCACCCATGCCACCGGTATTAGGACCTTCATCATTATCAAATACCCGTTTATGATCCTGTGCTGCAATAAAAGGCAATACTGTTGTCCCATCGCTTATGCCAAGAACCGATGCTTCTTCGCCATCACAGAAATCCTCAACAAAAACTCTTGTATCATCTTTCACCATATCACTAATAAACTGTAGTGCTGATTCTCTGTCCTTACACACACCAACTCCTTTGCCTGCAGCAAGACCATCCAGCTTTATTACAACGGGAAATTGTTGTAATGATGCAATGTAGTTTATCAGTGACCCTTTGCCTTTGAATTCTCTATAATGAGCTGTCGGCACATTATATTTTTGCATGATATATTTTGCAAAAAGCTTGCTTCCCTCTAGTTGTGCAGCTTTTGCAGTGGGGCCAAATACTGTAATCCCTTTGTTTTGAAGAAAATCAACAACCCCATCAACAAGCGGGGCTTCAGGCCCAATCACCACTACATCTATATTTTTTTGTCGGCATACTGCATAGAGTGATTCAAAATCATTGACTGCAATATTGATCCTGTATCTATCATCAATACCGCCATTACCGGGTGCTACATAGACTTCACTTGCACTACCATCATGTAGCAATCTCCATGCAATAGCATGTTCACGCCCACCTGATCCTACCACCAGATACCTCATTACTCCCTCCTCATTTGATGTTGGTTGTGTTGTAAATGAGAAATAAAAAATTTCAATCATTTTATCCATATCTGCATTTTGGATACAATATTTTTTAATAGTAAATAAGAATAATTCTTGAACTTACATCATATACAATATAGGAATTAAAAAACCTTACAGTTAAGGAGGTTTGCTATGCGCCTGAGTAATGAAGCAAAGGTAGGTCTTTTGGTTATGATTAGTTTCACTCTTTTTGTCGTACTGGTGGGGCTACTTACCAAGTTTAATATTTCACAAAAAGGATATCGATTACATGTGTACTTTGGATTTTTAAACGATTTACGTGTGGGTGCCCCTGTTAAAATAGGGGGTGGCATCAAAATTGGATATGTTGATGAAATAAGGCAAACAGGTGAAAAAACTGATGTAATATTATGGATAGATAAGGGCTATAGGCTGTCAAAAGCAGCAACATTTTCAATTTTTACTTCCGGGATAATAGGGGAAAAATACATCAATGTTGTTATTCCTCCATTGAGTGAAGATGTAGGCTTTCTCAATGACGGAGATATTAAATATGGGATTGATCCTGCAAGCTTTGACCAGATGATGCAAACATTTCAGAGCTTTATGCAGGATAAAAGTGGTGCCCAGATACTTGCCGAAATTTTCCAAAACTCCAATAAATTTGTTGCAAACCTCAACAAAATGGTTGATGAAAACCGTTACGATGTTCGGCAGTCGGTTGGTACAGCTCGTGCAGCTATTGCGACATTTTCACAACAATTACAGCAATTCATGCAGCAGATGAATGTTATTTCTAAAAATATGGCATATATCTCAGAAAAAAACCGTGAAGATATTACGATAACCTTACAAAACCTTTCTGAGTTAACATCAAGCTTGAATAAAATTGCCTACAGGCTTGAAAAAGGAAGAGGAACTATGGGAAAACTACTGTATGACGAGGAAATTTACACTAATATCCGGGATGCTTCCATCTCAGCAAAAGAGCTTTTTTCGCGGCTGGAAAAAGATCCATCCCTATTACTTTTTAAGCAGAAGAAATAATAATGTCAAAGAAGAACAAAACAATATATGCCTGCAATGAATGCGGCGCTACATTCCAAAAATGGCTTGGACGATGTCCTGAGTGCAATGCTTGGAACTCTATCATTGAAGAGATTCAAGAGACTCCTCGTTCCATACATGATGGTTCTTTTGAACTTTCAATTCATCCTTTATCACAGGTTTTATCAGAATCCTTTACACGCATCTCATCTGGAATTGGAGAATTTGACCTTGTATGCGGCGGGGGAATGGTTCCTGGTTCTATAATACTTCTTGGCGGCGAACCAGGCATTGGCAAATCCACACTTGCATTGCAAGTAGCACAACATTGCCCCACTCTTTACTGTTCAGGCGAAGAAACACTTCAGCAAATTCATCTACGGTCACGTCGGTGTAACATTAAACCGGATTCAATACACCTTTCTTCAGTAACTGATATTGATCATATTGAATCACTAATTAAAATGTCCTCTCCTAAGCTTGTCATCATAGACTCCATACAGACACTATACTCACGTGATATCGCTTCCCCCGTAGGCTCCATAAGTCAGATACGCTACACTGCTTCCCGGCTTGCTGATATTGCAAAGCATACACAAACCTGCGTAATGCTCATTGGGCATATCACTAAGGATGGTTCAATTGCCGGTCCAAAAATATTGGAACATATTGTTGACACAGTGCTGTACTTTGAAGGGGATTTTACGCGTGACTATCGCATACTGCGCTCTTTTAAAAACCGCTTTGGCTCAATTAATGAGATAGCTCTGTTTACTATGACCGCTACTGGACTTGCTGAAGTAAAAGATAAAAACAAACTTTTTGTACAGTCTCAGGATGCACGCACCCCTGGCAGTGTCATCAGTGCCACTTTGGAGGGTACGCGAACCATACTATTTGAAGCACAATCTCTTGTTACTGCAACAAGTTTTACCAATCCCCGCAGAATGGCTGACGGCTTTGATGTCAACAGGCTCAATCTGTTGGTCGCGGTAATTGAAAAGCATGCCAAAATATCACTTAGCTCTTTTGATATATTTATCAATGTTGCAGGTGGATTTGCGATAGATGACACTTCATGTGATCTTGCTGTTGCTTCAGCCATAATATCTAGTTTAAAAAATATAGCTATCCCACATTCAACGGGGATTATTGGCGAGTTATCCCTTTCAGGGCAGATCCGCTCTGCAAGCCATACATTACGCCGGTTAACCGAATTCAATAATTCTGGTATCACTACAATTATTTTACCAAAAAGCAATATCCCTGAAGTATCAAATGCTGGCTTTGGTGGAATTTTAATCCCAATAAGAAATATTGCAGAACTTCCAGAAATTTTGCAGAAACTTTAATGTAACATTATTCAGTATATTCTTACTTTTACAGTGTAAGCAAATAATTGAAATATTATTTACTTCATGCTATAACATATTTATCACCACAACATTCTGTTTTGAAACACTTCACTGTTTATATAGAGGTACATTATGAAACCTAAAGATGGATACTCTGCCCAAGAACTCTTACAATCCACTCAAGGGCTTTCCTACAATGATTTTATTATCCTCCCTGGATACATTGATTTTAATCCTGATGAAGTTGACCTAGAAACGCGATTAACCCGCAACATTAAACTTAAGCGTCCCCTAGTTTCAAGCCCAATGGACACCGTAACTGAATCAAAAATGGCCATTAGCCTGGCATTGTTAGGTGGCATCGGTATAATTCATTATAACAACACCATTGAGGAACAAGTTAACCACGTAAAAAGAGTCAAGCGATTTGAGAATGGCTTCATTACTGATCCTGTTGTACTATCACCCGAGCATACTATAGCCCATATTGATGAGATTAAGGAAAAATATGGCTTTTCGGGAATACCTATCACTATCGACGGTAAACTTGGTTCTAAACTTGTAGGCATCGTTACCAACAGGGATATCGATTTTGAAACTGAAAGGAGCAAAAAACTAAAAGAGGTCATGACTACTGATTTGGTCACTGCGAAGGTTGGCATAACATTAACTCAGGCTAATGAATTGCTTAAAAAATCAAAGAAAGGAAAATTGCCCATAGTTGATGAAGAGGGAAGATTGGTTGCACTGATGAGTCGCAATGACCTTGTCACTAATAGAGAATATCCATTTGCTTCAAAAGATGCAAACAAGCAACTCATGGTTGGAGCAGCTATTTCCACTAAAGACGAATCAAAAGAGCGGTTACAGGAACTTGTCAAAGCCGGTGTCAATGTTGTAGTAATTGATGCAGCACAGGGAAATTCCATATATCAGATAGAGATGATCAAGTATATCAAAAAGATGTATCCTGAACTTGATGTGATCGCTGGCAATGTTGTTACTGTTGACCAATGTGAAAACCTTATCAAAGCAGGTGCCGATGCACTGCGCATTGGCATGGGTCCAGGCTCAATCTGTACCACACAGGTGACTATGGCAGTTGGCCGTGCTCAGGCAACAGCAGTTTACCGGTGCAGTACATTTGCCAGGAAATATGATATCCCCACAATAGCCGACGGAGGCATTGCCACAATAGGGCATATTGCAAAAGCACTGGCACTTGGGGCATCAACTGCAATGATGGGCTCAATGTTTGCCGGCACCGAAGAAGCACCTGGCGAATATTTCTATGAAAATGGCGTGCGTTTAAAGCGATACCGTGGCATGGCATCGCTTGAAGCTATGGAAAAGGGAGGATCAAAGCGCTACTTTGCTGAAGACTCCAAGATTCTTGTGGCCCAGGGAGTATCAGGTGCTGTGGTAGACAAAGGCTCAATGTTTGATTATGTACCTTATCTTGTACAGGGACTTAAGCATGCATTTCAGGATATGGGAGTACGTACTATACGAGAGCTACATGAAAAACTTTATAAAGAAGAACTTCGATTTGAGTTGCGTTCGTTGTCAGCTCAGATTGAAGGTGGCGTACACACAATATATTCATACAAGGAACCAAAATATTTATAAACTATGTAGTGATTTGATTATATCTATAATATCCATGGGACTATGAGCTATCGCCCCTGGATTATACTTTTGTAACAATTCAACGGGCCTGTAGCCCCAGCTCACAGCAATACTATACATTCCACATCTTTGAGCCATTGTAATATCAGTTACAGAGTCACCTATCATAGCAATATGTGTGGGTTCAATAGCCATAGTATGGGCTATTAGTACTGCACCATGAGGATCTGGTTTTCTTGGTATAGAATCCTGCAACCCCAGTATGACATCAAATGCAATATCAGGGAAATAATAATGAACCATTGAAACTGTAAATTCGTGCGCTTTGTTTGAAAATACAGAAATTTTTATTTTTTGATGCGATAGCAGTTGTAAAAGTTCATGAATACCCTGATATGGTTGTGTTGTTCTATTCCAGTTTTTTGCATACTCCGCTTTTAATTCGGCAACTAGCTTTACAACATCACTATGTTCAATGGAATCTCCAATAGCACGTGTTATAAGCATCTCCATACCATCACCAATAAAATGGGTGTATGAGCTCACTGGATGCTCATCATACCCATGACGCGCAAGCACAACGTTAACACTGTATGCAAGATCAGCAATAGTATCTAACAATGTGCCATCAAGATCAAATATTACCCCGTCAATTCCCATGTTGTATACTATTTTTTACCAGAATATGCACACCACTTCCTAAATTTATACTGCTCTATCTTTGCATAACACCAGAGTGCAAAAGGCATAAACCTGTTTACAACCATCATCACTCTGAAGATCTTTGAAGGGAATACATATCGTTTATTTTTCTGTATTCCTTTGATAACCTCTTTTGCTACTTTTTCAGGTGTTTGTGTTGGAAAAGGCACCGGCGTACCTTCACCTGCAGTTGTAAAAAATTCTGTTTTGGTTGCAATAGGATACACCACCATAAGATGTAAGTTTTTGTCTTTTTCAAAATTAAATGAATATGCAAAACCATCAAGTGCAGCCTTTGTTGCAGAATACAATGCATATCCTGGTAACGGCAGTTTTGCCATTGCAGAAGCAGTAAACACCACACAGCTCTCTCGCTTTTTATTTATTTCCATCATTTTTTCTAAAAAATAGATTGGGGCAATATAGTTAACTGCTACTATTTTACGAAGTCGTTCGTAATTGGCTTTTGTTAATTTTTCATAATAGGCAAAACCTGCGTTTGCAATACATATATCAATTTTCCCCATAATCTTTAACGCTTTTGCAAAAAGCATATCAATATCTTTCTTTTTACTCACATCACACCTTATTGCTTTAATTGTTTTTGTTTGTTCGATAGCTCCTGGATTGAGGTCACCAATTACTATTGTAGTATTGTATTTTTTTAACTCATCTAGTAACGCTTTCCCTATCCCTGAAGAAGCTCCGGTCAAAAGTACACATTTATTAGTTAAATCCATCACTCACCTCATTTCGATATAATTAATTTATCCATACCAACAATTCTTTTGTTTACAATATAAAAAAAAAAATTAAAAAATTAACTCTACCCAAATACTTTTATGATGCTTGACAATTTTACATCCTCTATTAGAATATTTTTTTAGGATTTAAATTTTCAAGTAAGTTTTTTATATCGATAATAAAAGAACTGAAATGTGGACGTTGCCAGTATCAGTTTCTACTTTACTTTTACATACTAATTTACCTGTACAACTATTCTTGAATTTTAGTTGATAGAACATAATTACCATTTTACTAGTATAAACTGCTACCATGATCAAACCAGTTAATACGATTGAAAAGCTATTACAAGGAAAATCTGTAACAATTGTAGCACTTGGTGATTCATTAACCTATGGATGGATGGTTGATAAGGGTTATATAGATTATTTTTACGATTTTTTACTATCTCACTATCCTTCTGCAACAATTAAACTTATCAATAAAGGGATACCTGGCGACACTGCAGATGGTGGGTTACACCGTGTTTCCCATGATGTTATTCACTATGACCCCGATTGTGTGCTTATCCAATTTGCTTTAAATGATTATGCATGTGGTTATTCCCCACATGTATTTGGAAATTACATTCGTGCAATTATAAATGCAATAAAAGAAAAATTACCTTCTGACATTGTTTTGGTAACTTCTGTATGGTTTGGCGATTTTCCTGAAGCAAGGAATGCATATAAACTATATGACACAATGATTTCCATAGCAAATGAGTATAAACTTCCAATAGCAAAAACACATGAATACTGGAAAAATGCTGTTAAAGGGGGAACTCCTTTACAGGAACTTGTACAATTTGACGGCGTACACCCAACTGAAGAAGGTTACTTTTTAATGTCACGGGCATTACAGGATTTGTTCAGTTAAATGGATAGACAATTTTACCATTGCAAATTGTATACTCAACCTGACCAAAAAGCTCTCTTCCCATAAATGGGGTATTTTTACATCGCGAAATAATAAAACGCTCATCAACTATAATTTTTTTATCAGGGTTTATAATTGTTATATCAGCAACCACACCTTCTTTAATAGAGCCTCTGTCTATTCCCAATATCTTACAGGGATTAACTGTCACTTTTTCAAAAGCCTGTAAATAACTGAACCCATTCTCTTTAACAAGCACAGTAATGATTAACGGCACTGCTGTTTCAAGGCCTATAATGCCAAAGGGAGCAAATGCTATCTCCTGCATTTTATCATTTGGGAGATGGGGTGCGTGGTCAGTGGCAATTACATCAATTGTTCCATTCCTCAAACCTTCAATAATTGCTTTTCTATCATCTTCTGTCCGCAATGGTGGGTTCATTTTTGCCATAGAAAGATGCTCTGCTATTGCATCATCAGTAAGCGAGAAATAATGGGGAGCTGTCTCACATGTTACTTGAATGCCATTTCGTTTGGCCATTGCAATAATGTCCAGTGAACCTTTAGATGATACATGGGCTACATGCAGCCTACCTTTTGTGAGGCGTGCAAGCAACACATCACGGGCAATCATAATTTCTTCAGCCTCTCGCGGTATACCTTTTAACCCCAAAAAGATAGAATTGTTTCCCTCATTCATGATCCCACCGCTTGATAATGTGATATCCTCAGCGTGGGTTATTATAGGAACATTAAACATGCGCGAATATTCCAGAGCACGCCTCATGGTGGTTGAGTTCATAACCGGCTTTCCATCATCGCTGAAGGCGATAGCTCCACCTTCTACTAGCTCGCCCATTTCAGTAAGTTCCTCGCCCATTGAACCTTTTGTTATTGCAGCAATTGGGAATACATTGATTGGCCCTGATTCAGCCTGCTTTTTTATGTAGCGAACCAATGCCTGATTGTCAATAACAGGATTAGTATTTGGCATAGTACATACACTGGTGTAGCCAGCCTTTGCTGCTACCAGCGACCCACCAATAATAGTTTCAACATCTTCTCGGCCTGGCTCTCTAAAATGGACATGCATATCGACAAGCCCTGGCACAACAATACAATTGTTTGCATTAATAATCTGTATTGTATTTTTTTTTATATTCTTATCAACTCTAACTATTGTGCCATCTGCAATTAGAACATCAAACTCTTCATCTGTACCAGAAGCTGGATCAATTAATCTTCCATGTTTAATTAATAATTCCATTACTCAACCTCTTTCTCATCAAGAGGAGTTCCTCCTGCCAAAAGATAGAAAATTGCCATACGTACCGCTACACCGTTGGTAACCTGTTCATTGATAATAGAGTGAGCGCTATCGGCAACTTCATCATCTATCTCAATCCCTCTATTAATTGGTCCTGGATGCATTACTATAACATCCTTTTTGCAACGTTTAAGCCTTTCATTAGTTAATGCAAACCGCTTATGATATTCCCTTATTGAAGGAAAAAATGATCCCTGCTGACGTTCACGTTGAATACGTAGCATATTAATAACATCAAGCTTTGGCAGTATTTCATCAAATTCATAATAAATATCTACACCATACATTTTAAACTCATCAGGAACAAGTGTAGGAGGGCCAATTAAATACACTTTAGCACCTAACCGTTTAAATATTTCAATATCTGAACGAGCCACACGTGAATGAAGGATATCACCAACTATGCCTATTTGTAGTCCCTTTATATCACCAAGTTTTTCCATCAGTGAATATGCATCAAGTAATGCTTGCGTAGGGTGGGCATGGTTCCCATCTCCAGCATTAATGACAGAAGATTTAATATTACGCGATAAAAAATGCGGCGCTAAAGACGCCGCATGTCGCATTACTATAAAATCAGCCTTATACGCTTCAAGCGTATGCACAGTATCTATAAGAGATTCTCCTTTTACAACACTGGATGTCTGCACTGCAATATTAATTAAATCCGCTGAAAGACGTTTTGCGGCAAGCTCAAAGCTTATTCGTGTACGTGTGGAGGGTTCATAAAATAACAGACATACTGTTTTCCCTCTTAAAATTGGCACAGTTTTAATTGATCGAGTAAAAAGGGCTTTGAAATATTTTGCTGAATTACAAATTAATAAAATTTCTTCAGTAGTTAATGATTGAATATCCAGTAAATCTTTTCTCTGTAAACCACTCATAAATAGTATTACCTTTATTCTTTTCATACAATTTCATATGCTATAAATATTTTCAATAATTTTTTTAATATATTTTTGATTGCACTATTATTATTTAAAGTACACAATTGTTAATTCAACCACACCATCCCATAATGGAGCTTATATGAGTACATACGTAGCCTTTTTTGACCTTGACCACACTATTATAGCATCAAGTTCAGGAACACTAATTGTAAAAGACCTTTATAAAAGGAATTTCATATCATTATTCTCTTTAATCAATGGTACATTTCTATCTTTGTTCTATAAATTAGGCATTATCTCTACACAGTCATTAATACACAAATGGGTTCATAGGCTTAAAGGAATAGAATCATCCGCATTGGAACGATATTCCGAAATTTTTTTTGAAGAAACTATTAAGCATTACATCTATCCTCAAGCGCTTGAATCAATGTACATGCACAAAGTTAATGGAGCATCAATTGTATTGCTATCAGCTTCGCTTGATTTTATATGTAAACCTTTGAAGAAATACTTACACTTTGATGATGTTCTGTGCACTGAGCTTGAAGTGAATAACGGGTACTATACAGGTTTGTTGAAGGGTAATTACTGTTATGGAAAAGAAAAACTTAATAGAGCATTAGCGTACTGCACCTCTCATTCTTTTGATATCAAATCTGCCTATTATTATGCTGACTCAGTTGCTGATATTCCAATGCTAGAAGCTGTGGGATTCCCTCAATGCGTTAATCCACAACCAGCATTGTTACGTCTAGCACGTTCAAAAGGCTGGACAGTACATAATTGGTAGTTTAATGCTTAAACCGCTGTACAACGGGAATCCTCCTACCAACACCAAAAGCTTTGGTGGTTACCTTTAGTCCAATTGGTGCTTGTTTTCGTTTATATTCATTTTTGTCGATAGTTCGTAAAACAAAATGTACTATTTCAGGATCAAACCCATCAGCAATTATCTGTTGGGCACTCATTTTCAATTCAACATACCGTTCAATTATCTGATCCAGAATCTCATATGGTGGCAGTGAATCCTGGTCTTTCTGATTTTCACGCAATTCTGCCGAAGGAGCTTTTTCAAGAATTGACCTTGGAATTATTTCTTTATCTCTGTTTATATAATATGATAATGCATATACCAGAGTTTTTGGTACATCAGATAATACTGCTAGCCCTCCAGCCATATCACCATACAACGTGCAGTATCCCATTGACAGTTCTGATTTATTTCCCGTTGTGAGCAATAACATCCCAAACTTATTGCTAAATGACATTAATATATTTCCACGAATTCTTGCCTGTATATTTTCTTCTGTAATGTCAAACGGCAAATTCCCAAAATAAGGGCTTAATTCCTTAATATATGCATCAAAAAGATATTTAATTGGTATGGAATGTATTTGTATTCCCAGATTATGTGCAAGTTGAACCGAATCATCAACACTCCCCTTTGAAGAAAATTGAGATGGCATGGTGATGCCCAACACATTGTCTGCCCCTAATGCAAAAACAGCCAAACATGCTGTGAGGGCCGAATCAATTCCACCACTTAAACCCAGTACAACCTTTTTAAAACCGGATTTAAACACATAATCGCGTATCCCTAATATAAGCGCTTTTTCAATATCCGCAATAAAATCTTCTTCACAGATAATATGTTGATAGTCTTTTTCAGTATCAAATATAATACAATCTTCTTCAAAATCTCTTGCTTTAAGAATAAAATCCCCTTTTCTATCAATAACAAAACTGTTGCCATCAAATATAAGGCTATCATTGCCCCCAACCTGGTTAACGTATATTACTGGCACTTTATATTTTTTTGCTACATTTTGTATTTTGCTCCATTTTATTGAATTTTTCCCTTTTACATACGGGGATGCAGAAATATTGACCAATATTTCAGCTCCTTTCTTAATACAATTTTCAATTGGATCGACAGCATAGCGCCTGAATTCCATAAAAACATCCTCACTCAGGCTCATATCATTCCATATATCTTCACAGATTGTTATGCCAAACTTTATCCCTTTAAATGTAACTATCTCTTGAGATGTCGCAGGAGAAAAATATCTGAGTTCATCAAATACATCATAGGTAGGCAACAACGTCTTATAATGTTTTGACTGCACTTTACCTTCATACATAAAAGCTGCTGCATTGTATAGCATCGGCGGATTATCATAATTGTAATCAACATACCCGCATATAATTCCGCAATCACTGCTCAAAGGAGCTATCGCTTCTAATGATTTTAGATTATCATCAATAAGTTTTCGGTGTTCCAGAAGATCCATTGGAGGATATCCAATCGTACTCATTTCAGGAAAAATCACTAAATCAGCACCTTTCCCCTTTGCAAGGGCAATATATTTGCAAATTTTATCGTAGTTCCCCTCAATATCGGCAATGATTGGATTAATTTGAGCTATCGCAATTTTCATAACGTATACCCTTATTACTAAGAAATAATTACCTTTTAATATTGTTTAATATTTTTTGTAATTATATACTCAATAGTCTTTTGTAAAATCATTTTTAACACCGCATCCTGCTCCTGGCAGTAAAACATGAACAGCTTTTGTAATGACCCTGCATCACAAATCTTTTTTAAAGCAAAAATTATTGCCGATTTAACGTACTGATCATTTTCTTTTGAATAATATTCCAGTAATGCAACCACAACATGTTTCCCTTTAAAATTTGAAAGAGCAGATGCCGCCTCAGCCCTCACTCGTATATCACTATCTTCCAGTGCGCCAATTAATAATGGTATTGTCCGTTCATCATGTATACTGCCTAATGCATACGCACAGTATATTCGTAAACTTGTATTTTCTTCATTCTGTATAATATGCTGTAATCCTCGTATATCACCTGCGTTCTTTGCCGATATCAAAGCCTTTATAATTTTTCGTTTTATATAGACCTCCCTTTCATACAACAACTGTCGTGATAAATATATAGTACTTTCTTTTGACAGAAATGTTGATAGCGCTTCCACTGCTGCATCACGAACTAAATCGGATTTATCTGTCAGGGCACGAACAAAAATATAATATGCTCCATTATCTCGCAATTGTGTTAACACATTTATGGCTTTGACGCGAACCTCTTCATTCTGATCACCAGAAGCAATTGTGCGCACAAATGGCAATGCTGCTCCTACTTCATTATGTACAACACACTCCAATGCAAAATACCTGACAGACTTATTTTCATCTTGCAGAAGCTTAACTATAATTTCGTAAAACCTGTTATCATATAGATGGTATAAAGCTTCTAAAGCGTATATTCTATAAATCACTTCATCACTTTTGGCAAGACGTATTATATAAGGGTACATTCTGTCATCGCCATTTTTTTTCAGTGCCAGTATTACTGATTCCCTCACTGCAAAAAAAGGTGAAGATAGAAACTCTATAATCACCGGCAAAACTTTTTTGTCACGCATATCAGAAAGTATTTCTATTGTCCTTTGTTGTACAGTAATGGAATTTACAGAATATAAAATCTCCTTAAAAAAATCTATATTGCTTTTCACTCTGCTTTTTTTCAATGCATTTAATGCGTATATTTTTTGTTCATTATCCTTACCTTTAATAATTAAATCTTTCAATTTTACAATACATTCATCAGATAGTTCATGATAAGAATCATCACTGGCTAGGGGTCTAAGACAATCATCTTCTGCAAGACATACTGAATACAAAAGGCACACTATAGCTATACAATATATTGTTCTCATGAGCATAACACCACTATATGTTTTCAAGTTATTATCTACTGTACACTGACACAATTCATTATCAATAAAAAACCCGGCCGCCCAGGGCCGGGATGTGAAGGCTATACTTTGTTAAAACTATTATTTCAATACACCACTGAAATAATGTGTTACCAGTGAATTAATAACTTCTTTGTCGGTAACATCTTTTTTCTCTTTATCAAACTGATAGACAAGAAACATTACTGATCCAATAAGCATTATTGCCGTAATTTCAGAATTAAGTGTCTTCTTATATAGTCCTTTTTTCTTAATTTCTTCAATATCCCGTGAAACAATATTTATTAAATGCTTTAAAAACTGATCAACACGTTCAACAACTTCTTCATCTATCCCAACAATATCCTTGAATATTAATTTAATCACTATTGGCTCACGTAAAATCACTTTAATACATTCTGTAATCCTATCAGTATTAAATTTAATTATATCCTTCTGAGAAGGATTGTCTTTTAATAGATCTCTTAAATCATCAGGATCAAGTATATCATCTATACTTTCTTCAATGGATTCAAGGATTGCATAAAGAATCTCGCGCTTATTCCCAAAATACTGATAGACTGTACCCCTAGCAATATTAAGCTCTTCACACACCTGACCAATATGGGTACTCTGGAAACCTTTTTCTATAAACATCTTTTTAGCAATATCGACAATCTGTTGACGTCGTTTTTGTCCTTTTGCTGGCATTTGTACACCTCTTAACAATAAAATCTATTTAATTTCCCCTTTTACGCGAAGTAATTCTTCTTTTATTGGTTGCAACGCTTCCTGAAGTTCCTTAATCATTCTTTCAGCTTTTTCTTGTAATTCTTTACTCATACCACACACATCCCTTTATAACGTGTAATCACACATACTCAGTATACATATCGTTAACATTTAAATTATTTTATATAAAAAAAGATTTTTTACTATATACGTTATATATTGCATACTTTTTTGCGTCAACAACTTTTTATAATTTTAATATTGTTATAATTCAACATTTTAATCTAATAAGAACATTTTATTCCATTAACCAAATAACCAAACATTACATTTACTTACTGCTTCACTGTAAACATAGTTTGGGCACCATATTTTTTTTATAGAAATCTACTATTTACGGAATATGCAAAAGTGCATTAATATGTTTTCGTATTTCAGAGTCATCAGGTTTAAGCGAAAGGGCCTTTTTCAGAAATTTTTTTGCCATATCATACTGTTTCTTTTTCAAATACACATATCCCAGAGTATCATTGTAAGCTGCATTCTGAGGGTCATACGATACAGCCTTTTTAGCCAGATTTAATGCTCTATTGAGATCCCCATCGGGGAGCATTGCCAAAATATATGCTATAGCGTTGCTTGCATTTATATTTTCTGGATTTTTTCCAAGTATATGCTCATACAGTTGTAAAGCCTGGCGATAGTCACCTGTTTTCTCAAGTGCAAATGCTCTCATCTGGATAAGTACTTCGTCGCTATCGTCATACTTTGATAAAATATCCAGGGCTTCTGAATACTGTCCCATACGCAATAATACAAAGATAAACAATTTACGAACCTGACTAATATCAATAAATGTCATAGGTAATTTCATGCAGCGATTGAGATAATCAATGGCTTTTGCATAATCCTGCAGATGAATATATGCAATTGCCAAATTGTACAAAACTACAGGATTGTCTGCATCTACTGATTCAATTGTATGCAACGCAATGGTAGCCTGCAAAAAATCTTTTTTATTATTAAGTAAATGCATAGCCTGACCAAGCAGGGTATCAATCTGTTTATGTATCTCTAATTCTTCCATATATGATTCTTAATCTCTTGCTTTTGTAACCGCTCTATAAATTTATAATCAGTGCAATCGATTGTTAATGGTGTAACAACCACATACCCATTTCTGAGTTCAGTGACATCACTACCTGCCTTTTCATCATTTTCAATTGTGCCATCCAATTCCATATTGAACACATTTTCATTATTATTTTTAATCCTGTACGAATCACGATAAAATCGTTTTCCCAAATGTGTATAGCGTATTCCTTTAATTGCATGTCTTGGCAAGTCGGGATAATTAATATTAAAAAAAAGTGGGGATTCTTTAGTATGAAGCGGAAAATCCTTTAACAATTCCAGTAAAAAATATGATGCATCATAAAAATAATCCGATTCTTCATAGCTATCAATTGAAATTGCTACACCACTGATACCAAAAATATACGCTGTTCGAGCACCAGCCACTGTCCCAGAAAAATAAATATCATCACCTAAATTGGGTCCATGATTAATACCTGAGATAACAATATCCACCGGAGGAATCAGCCCCCCATTTAGCCCTATATTCACACAATCAGCGGTAAAGCCGTCTACTGCATAGGAAAATTCATCTATCTGTTCAACCTTTATGGATTTTCGTATTTGTATGGCATTGGAACAGCCACTGCGCTCTTTATCAGGAGCTATCGCATATACCGAATACGTATCAGATAACACTTCTTTTAAAACCTGCAACCCTTTTGCATAAATGCCATCATCATTAGTTATCAGAATGTTCATAGTTAACTCTGTATAGATTAAACTTTTTTATTATTGCATGCATAGTTGTGTGCTATTAATTATGCATATATATCATAACAGGTATTGGGTCTATGCCTATATACGAATATAAATGCAATAAGTGCCATCATATTTACAGTGAGCTTAAAAAAATGGGAGATAGCAGCTGCCCTCCCTGCCCACAATGCTACTCTAACGATACTCGAAAGATCATATCCCTTGTCAACACTATTGGAGCACAATCATCATGCTCAGGATGTTCTGGTAAAAATTGCTCACACTGCAAATAAGACGTTACCCTGAAATTATTAGCGCAACGTATCAATTACTCTGAAATATTTTATATTAATAATGGTGAGGACAACAGCCCCACAACATACAGTAAATGCAATTATAGGTATCAAAAGATGTATTGCCCCAGTAAAACTTATACAAAAAAAGAATAACGCAAAAAACTCTTTTTTGGTAAAATATTTCATGCTGAGAGCAAATTTTACAACCACATCATCTTTTGGTAATTTCTGCAAAAACTCCTTATCATAAGCTACAAGCGAACCTGAATCACTATATTTACGCAGATACCACACAATCATACCAATAAACCAGAACAATCCTGCAAAAAGTAATGTAATAATTATACTTGCTGCCATTACAGAGGTATTCTGAAAATATAATACAGACACCGCAATTAAAAATAGCAAAAGCGTTCCATTATCACCAATCGTATCAAGCCACCCCCCAATTTTTGAAACTTTAAATGTAAATTTTGCAACCTCGCCATCAACACCATCAAATACAGATGCTAACTGAAACAATAAACCTCCACATACCATGTTCCAATATGTTCCCTGTACCACATAAAACGCGCTTAAAAAACCAACTATCATATTAATAATAGTTAGTATATTGGGATGTATTCGCGTTTTGGCAAGCTGTTTGCTAATAGGAATAGATATCCGTTTATTTATTTTTTTAGCAATATATCCACCTGTAGTATCTATTATATATTGTACAATCAGTGACTCAGCTTTTTTTACATCTTCATAAGAATTGATTAAAAATTGCCTGTCATTCACAACAGGTTCAAATACTCCCCTTTTTTTTGTAAAGTAATCATTAAAAGTATCAAAATAATGAGGCTGCATGAAAAGGTTTGATGGTATATACAGGACATCTTTTTCAGGGATATCCAAAGAAGAACAGTGTTTTACCGTAATCTTTCTTTTTTTTATATGTGGTAGTATTGCACGGTTATAAAAATCTTGTTCCCTATCATTTAATAATAAATAGATCTCTGTGATCCCAGCTTTTACAAGAGTATAGATAAGCCTTTCAAGAGTATATAATCCACAAATTCTTTTATTGGTATCATAATCTGTAAAACTATAAATATATGCTTTCTGTACCATACCCATATCCTTTGTCATAATCTACCATCAGCTTAATAGTGGCTTTAATTTTAAAGCTATTGTTTCTTAAAACACTTTTTTTACGTAATTTCGTCAACACGTTTTTATATGTTAGTGATATAACATTTTTACTTGACTTTAATACTTTACCTATTGTATACTTCCACTACTATATTAGTATATCATCTCAATGTTTCTATAAAGGAGATATTATTATGAAATATGTAAATTTCTTTTTGTCCATCATTTTTATAGCTTTGTGTGTAGTGCTCTACTCTACTCCTCAAGCACAGGAAAATCAGGAAAAGCAATTTAATCCTCTTTATGATGCTGAGGCAGTTATACAGCGATTGAGTTATGATAATTTTAAAAATATTAAATTGCTCAGAACCGCTATATATAATTTTGGAGGTGGTGAACAGGAATTTAACAGCCTTGTTGATACATATGCTGAGGCAAGTGCATTGTATTTCCGAAATGAGATGATAGCTTCTGCTAATCTTTTTACAAAAAATGAAAAGGATATAAAGGAAGTGGCAATGCGGTTGGCTAAACTTTATAAAGAACAAGCTGAAAAGCTGCATATTCAGGTAATAAAAATGGGTGTCCGCCACTCACTTAAAGCTTCAATAGAACAAACAAAGCCAAATCCCTCTGTAGACCCTCTTATCAGCAATGCAAGTTATGGGATTAAAATTGCTAACGATTATTTTGTCCGCTCAAAGCCAATAGATGCTATTTACTATTTCAGGAGAGCTAAGGAAAATTGTTTTAAGGTTTATCAAGTTTTGGGAGAACAGCTGCCAGAAGAGTACAAGAAAGATATTGTTGATAACCAGAATAAAATATATATTGCAAAAGAAAAGAAAAATTAGTTTTTCTTAGTGAATCTATAATTCTTTTTTATTTTTTAATGTCTGTAATGCTGCTATTCGCACTGTTGCGCTGCTGTGTGTAAGCAGTTCAACAATCTTATCCCTGTCCTTTTCTTTAATTGTATATGCTTGTAAAGCTTTCAGTATTGCAACGATGAGTGATGGTGTGTTATTTTCTGTAGAGAGCATCAGTATAAGTTTATTATACAATGCTGGATGTGTGATAGTGAGATGTGCCAACGCTGCCAATTTAACACTTATAGATGAATCATCCATAGCCTTGATGATACTATCAATATGAATATATTTTGTAGAATAATCATCAATACTGAGTAATCCAACAATAGATGCTTCCCTTACCAGCCAGTCTTCATTAGAAAAATTATATATAAAAACTGCAGCATCTCTGGGATCACGATACCTTGATAATGTTTTTAATGCCTCCCAGCGTATATTATCGTTGTTGCTGTATAATGCAAGATCTTTAACGTACGCATGTGCTCTTTTAATTGGCCTTTTTGATAATATATGCAATGCTTCAACTTTAACAGCAATATGTGAGTCTTCTAAAGCTTTGATAATAAGATTCTCTGCTCTATCGCCTTTAATTGTAGCCACTGCCTGTATTGCTTCCAGGCGTGTCTTCCAGTTGTCACTTTTGTACCCGTTTTCATAATATAACAGAAGAGCATCATATCCTGTCAAAGGTCTAAATGAGGAACATGATACTACTGTTATAAAAATAAACCATATATACAAACCATTAAAAATCTTTTTTCCGCAGGAGCTGGTCAAGTAATCCTTCCTCCTGTTTTACCTTGATAATAACATTTCGCTTCTCATCAATAATATAACTATCAAACCACTTGGGCAAAATATAATCTGGCACCACCACTGGTTCTTCAGGAGGCCTTTGATAAGGGACTCTTGTCTCTTCTCTATCCTTTAATATAAATGATTTTACTATGTTTGTATCTCTGTTTGCAACCTCAACCACCCCTTTAAATACAACAACCTTGGTTTCAAACTGAGTTGCAATAATTCCAAAATCAGTCCCTCTGACTCCAGCAATTGCAGTAGGTGTATATACGATCACGCTATTGCCTCTTATAGTCTTTTCTGCAATAACACGTAATTTCCCGGTAATCATTTGAATTTTAGTTGGTTGATCAGTTTCTTTTAATCTGATATCCTGAACATACAACACCGATATTTCTCTAATAAACAGTTTACATCCATCATTCAAAATTACTGATACAAAGGATTTCCGCCCTGTCCTAATTTTATCTGTATCTTCTATTACTGTTCCTTGATTTGGAATTATTCTTTTGCCCGAAACTGACGTGATATCAACATCTCCGGACAGATCTAGAATTTTGCCTACAGGTTTTGCCATTGCACTGACAGTATAAGCTATCATAATAACCATCATAATTCTGAGATATCGACCCATCACTTTCCTCCTAATAAAATAGATTTTAATTGTTAATCTTACTCTCTTCTTAATGATGTAATAAACTTCACAGGTTCTTTGTTAGAATATCAGGCAAATTTTGTAATTTTCTTTTCAATAAATTATACTTAATAATTAAAATATCATGCAAAAAATTATTGTCTTTTCAAATCATATACTAATTGATATTGATAATAAAACTTTTTAATTCTCTCAATATATCCCTTTGTTTCAGTGAATGGGACCATTAGCGTAAACATATCTTCATTATCATAGTTCCATTTTAATACATTACCGATACCTGCATTATACGCAGCTGAAACTAACGTAATATTATTGTTTAAATTTTTCAACAGCCATGAAATATAATAAGTGCCTAATTCAATTGATATACAGGGATTTTTTAAACTTTCCTTATTTACCTGTTCTATACCTGTTTTTCTAGCGATTTCTTTTGCAGTTGGTATCAAAAGCTGCATTAGTCCAATAGCTCCTGCTGAAGATTCCGCATAAGGATTGAAAAGCGATTCTGCCTTCATCACAGCTAAAATTAAAGGCTGTTGTACATTGTATTTTTTAGAAGCCTGCGATACACATTCCAAAAAGGGCTGCGGTAATAGGCTTTCTATTGCATCATCATGCATCAAGAAAATATTTTCTGTCATTTCTAAACGTTTCAAAAGCTGAATGAGCCCCTGAGCCGAAACTAAATAATTTTTATATTTCAACCCAAAAAGGTATTGTAGTAAAAAAACATCATTTGTGTCAGCATTACTGTACAGAAGCAGCTCCCTGTTTATTCCCTCCAAGTATCCAATGGAAAAGTAATGTTCTATTCGGGTAACTATCTCTTTAGGAATGCTCAACGCTACCTTTTCTTTGCGTGTGGGAATAACATCATAATGTATCTCACGTATATTTTGGAAAGCTTTTTTTATTATTCCTATACGCTGCAGACGTTTGTTATCATCTCTTTCCTTATATGTTAACATTGCATGAGTGAAGAGTGTGGATAGTAGGTTATTTGTTTGGACAGCCATTGAAAAATCAGATGAAAGCTTTTCTACAGTAAAGTGCGGTGATAATCGTTCAAGTAAAATCCAGGTGTATGAAGAATGAGGCAGATATGCAACTAATGCACTTGCTATTGCCTCCGCTTCTTGTGGATTATCATCCTTTTTTAGATTATATAACCAAAAACATACTTCATCAGCGTATTTTCCTTTTGTACCAAAGGCATTATAATATTTTTCAAGATAATACAATGCACTTTTTTTATTGGTAATGCTATTCTTAGAAAATAACCATAATAATTCCTGAGCAGCTACATCATTAGGATATTGAGCTACATATTCATCTAAATATAATGAACCTGTTTGCTTTCGTTGAGCATCGTACAATGCTTTATAATATAATATTTTCTTTTTATATACTGGATTATCAGTGTCTTCTAATTTTTTCAGCCATTGTAGTGCCTCACCTTTTTTATTACTATTCCATAATGTATCCACTATTATAGCAGTAATATCATATTTGTACTGGGTTGCCTGGTATTCATCATATATTATTTTTAAGGAATCCCACTTGTTTAACTGGCAAAATGTTTTGGCTCTTACTATATCAAGCATATATTTTTTTGTACTATCGCTCACTAATTTTAAAAGATCGTCTTCAATTTGAGCAAGATCATTATAATTCTTTGTGTTATACAATGCCTCAACACTTAACAGAATCTCATCATTCACTAACGCTATCTCAGGGTTTTTACTTACAATTTGCAATATTCGTTTTGCAGCAATGTGTGATTGCCAGCTTGTTGTGCTTACCTGTAAAAGGTTGTAGTAGCTATGCACTGCATCACTATATTTATCCTGCTTTTCATACAGTGATGCTAATTTTATATATAACCATGCCAGCGAATCAACATCAGTAAATTTTGAAATTACTTTATTCAAAACATTTTCAGCTTGGTGATATTGTTTTATCTGTATCAATGCTTCAGCTTTCAGTAGCTGTGCATCCCTGTACACGCCACTTGTTTCACTTTTCATCAAATCAATAAACTTTATTACATATTCATACTCCTGATAATACATGAACCCTTTTGCAATTTCAAAGACTGCATCATTATAAAGATATGATTTCATTGAAAATCTACTTACAAAACGATACACTGGCTGAGGGTAAATAGTTAATTTTTTTATTCTTCGCTCAGTGAAACAGCTGTTTGCAAAATGGTATATTGCTTTTTTATATTCATTACTGTTTTTATATGCTACACCCAGCATAAAATGTTCTGTGTACGATAGCTCATTTTTGTTCTCCAACGTCTGAATAATAGTATACGTATTACTGTAAAACCCTAATTCTGATAACCCTTGCGGCAATACAACATCAGAACAAGCTGTAGTTAAAAATATTGTTGCAGTGAGTAGTGCCACTATATATACATATTTTTTGAAAATCATACTATTCTTCCTCTTTCTCATATTCTGCATACTCCGGTAATTCACGCAATGAACTATTACTCCACACATCATCATAAAAAGAATAATTATCGATAAGACGGTAGTAACTATCAGCAAGAACTTTTAAAAGATAGTTTTTTTCATTTTGATCCTGAACTGATTCTAACTTTGCTTTCATATACGAATAAATATATGGCTCATTTTCAACTTTGATCTTTTCATCCAACTTCGTTTCAATATCTTTATTATTAAACGCAATATATGCCAGTACTGCATAGCGTTTAGCCTGTTTGGCTTTTTTTAATGCCTGAATATATTTATATAAACGCATTGAAAAAAGTGTCGTGCGATAGCTATCGGCCATTACCATATACATACGGGCTTGTTCATTATTCCTGTAACCTAAATTACAATAGTGTTTTGACAGATACTCATTTTTCATTATGGGCCCAGGGGAAACTGCATCTAAAAGTTTTTTACCCTCTTCAATTTCCCGATTCAATACCATTCTGTATAATGATATCAACAATTCCTGAGCTTTGCGAATGTTTTCATAGGAATCTTTAAACCTAAATTTCATATATAAAAATTTTGCAAACATATCATATACTATTGCTTTCCTGCAAATTGTCCTTTCTTCATCCTTTGCCACATTTGATACAGAAAAATTTATATAATAAAAGAAACGTTCATTATCTTTAAGTCCCTTTTCAGCCTTGCGCTGTTCACCTGCACTCTGGCTACTCTTTGTTCTTTGGGCAAAAACATCACTGCTGTTCATTGAAAAAAACATTAGCAATAATACAAAAAATATTGTTCTTGAGATACTATTCTTCATATTATAAAAACCTTACCATTTTTTTATACTATCCCTTCAAGGATGAAATAATTACATACTATCATACTTACAAATATACATTGATACTATCAATTGTTAGACTAAACATCCCTGTTATTTTATGATTGACTACAACAAGGTGTCTGATGTAGTACTTATATAAATGTTATGCATTGTATCATTATACCAGGGGATGTTATTATGAAAACTAGTAAAATTCTATTATCAGTATCGATTATTTCATTAATATTTTACACTACCTGCACCACATTTGATCCTTCAATGCTTCAAAAAAAACCTACTGTTACATATAAAAATTTTCAATTTAAGGAAATTACACTCAATGATATGACAGTGCTCTTGTCTCTGGAAGTCGAAAACCCTTATCCTGTAACATTATATGCAGAATCTATACAAAGTCAAATATATATTGATACTTTCTCTTTATTTTCCATCCAATCGAAAGATACACTTAAATTGCCAAAAAATTCTAAAACCGATAAAACATTTGCTGTTACCATTACCTATGAACAGCTTTTAAAAGCAGTAAAAGAATATCACACCAAAGATTCAATTACAATGACTGTCAAAGGCACCATTTCGTTTTCTTTACCGCCATCAATTCAAATTGTACAATCGATATCAGTTCCTTTCACAATAAAACAGGAAATACCAACAATTAAACCATCAATAGACATTGTTAATTTTAAAATCATACCACCAACACTTTCTGACTTAAAAAATATAGTAAAAAATGTTAATCCTTTAGAAATCCCAACTTTGTATACAGAAATCCAGAATTTCTGTCAGGGAAAGAGCATGCCCGAAAGTATATCAAAATTTGATATCCCATTATCCATTGCATTTGATATCATTATTAAAAATAAAACAAAGGCTATTCTTTCTGGAAAATCTATTAATTATAATTTCATACTACATGATAGCGAAATTGCTAAAGGACAGCCCACCATACAGAATACCGATGGGGTTTCAAAGATTAACTGCATGACTACCTTAAGTACTAAACATATAAGCAAAGGCTTTATGCAAGCTATAACACAGAAGAATATACAGTATTCAATGAAAGGTGATATGCTCTTCAATGCTACATTAAAAGGAACACAGATGCCGGTACCATTTGCCATTGAGCAGCAAGGCAATATAAAGTGGTAATACAGCATACAAGAAAAAGTGCACCAAAACACTTAAGACAGTTGTATATTGTTCATCATACATAAATAATAATTGACTCATTATTGGTGTGAATAAGTATTGTTTTACAAGTTTGTGATGTATAATAAGTTTTAATTAAGTTTTAATAAAGGAGTATCCCATGAACGTTATTCCTGTAATACTTGCTGGTGGTTCAGGTACACGACTCTGGCCACTGAGCAATGAAGCAAAACCAAAACAATTCCACAATATTACAGGCGAAGGCACTCTGCTTGAATTGACGATTAACAGACTGAAGCCACTAAATCCTGATTTTTGCCTTATAGTTACCTCTCGTATGTATGAAGATATGTCGTATGATGAGTTAAAGAAGACTGGGCTCAAAGGCAGCATAATTTCAGAGCCTATGCCACGAAATACAGCACCTGCGATTCTATATGCTGCAACCTATCTTTCTAAATTATACGATGATGCCATTATGCTCATATTGCCTGCTGATCACTACATTAAAAAAACAGATATATTCATAAGTATATTGAAAAAAGCTATTGCACATGCACATAACAATCATCTGGTAACTATTGGTATTACACCTACCTATCCTGAAACAGGCTATGGATACATTAAAGCCTATGATGACACTTCAGAAGTAAAACCAGTTGAAATGTTTGTGGAAAAGCCAAATCTGGAAACAGCAAAAAAATATCTACGTGAAGGGAATTATTTCTGGAACAGCGGCATATTTGTTTGGAAAATATCCGTTATTTTGGAATATTTCCAAAAACTCATGCCAAAATTATACCAGGCCTTTCAACCATTACGTGATTTGACTATAGAACAGCTTACCCAGAATGATGAACTCCCATGGGAAATCAAACGGAATGTATTTTCACAAATAGATCCAATCTCTATTGATTATGGAATAATGGAAAAGGCTGATCACCGTTATGTAATCCCTGGCGAATTTGGATGGGCCGACCTTGGAAGCTGGGCATCCATTGATGATGTCCTTGTGCCTGATAGCGATATGAACCGTTCGCCCTATCCCGAAAAGGTTATTTTTCATCTTTCTAAAAATTGCACGGCATTTCCACAACAACGTCTCATTGCAGTTGTTGGCCTCCACGATGTTGTAGTAGTTGATTCTGGTAAAGAAATTCTTGTTATGGACAAAAATGCATCTCAGGACTTAAGAGAGGTTGTTAGCCGCATTACAAATAACAACCGTTAATACGGGTTTGTATTTTCTTTAAAATTGCATCTCTTACAGAGTGATTGATGGACGAATTTTTATCAAGCGACAGTGCTCGCATGTGCATATAATATTCGGGCTCGCTGTAATAAAATACCGTGACATTACAATGATTGAAAAAATCAGCAATCATCATTAGTGACTCATTCACAACTGTTGCAATATTTTTATCAGGATCACTATATACCGAAGCTATCTTTTGACCCATAAATTCTTCAATTTGTTGAATAATCCATTTGAAGCTTACTGGATCAATGATTCCAATTGAATACGTATACCAATCGTAGGTATATGCAATTAATATTTTTTTTAAACGCTCATCCAATATTCGGTATGCTGAGCAGAAATAATTGTTACATATTTCATTACCAAATAAACTCAATTCTCTACTATCGTTTCCTTGATTAATTGCCGGATGCACCAGGCATCCTGGAATATTCTCCCCAATATATCCCATATAAGGGCACACATAGGTAGTATTGTCCCTGAATGTATATCGTATTTGCACCTCTTTAAAATCTTCAAAGCCATTGCAATGATTTGTTGGTTGCCTTTTTAATTTAGTTGTCAAGTATGATAAAAAGTGCGATAGCTCCTTAAAGGAGATATTTTTCAAATTAAAAAGACCGCAACATACACAACATCCCTTCCCATTACCAGGCTGGCATAGTGATATTTTATTGTTGTCATTCATATTAATCGCTTGCACATTGCTATTCATTTCAGTATTTTACTATCAAACATACACTACATTTATCATTATAGCAGCTGGGGATATGAAATATCGGGATAATCTCTATGAGATTTTAGAAATCTCTCCTCAATCAACAAAGGAAGAGATACGCAAAGCTTTTTGTACTAAAGTCAAAACCCTTCACCCAGATAGTACCGGGTTTAGTTCAGAACGATTTACTATAGAATTGCAAAAGATAATTGAAGCTTACCGAATCCTCATGGATGACAGGGAACGAGCACACTATGATGCCACATTTCTGAAATATGCATCAAAACCAGATAAGCATTACATACCCCAAAAACGCATCAGGTATTCTATTTCGCTTAAGGACTTATTGAAAAAAGAGTTTTTACCAAAAAAGATGCGCCGTAAGGACATTGTGCATGAATTTGACCACGATATTGAGATAGTCTGCACACAACAGGAAATAGCAAAAGGAGCAATTGCGTTGGTGCAGTTGCCTTCCAGAATACTGTGCCCCCTATGTAACGGGCAACACCGCGATTGCTACGTGTGTAACGGGATTGGACGGATATCAAGCGCTTCAACATTTGAAATTGCCCTGCCTGAAGATATTATTCATACAACAATACTCACCGTTGACTTACGGAAATACCGCCCTGACACTTTTACCGATTTAACCATTAAGTATTTACGGATAAAAGTAACAATTATATAATATTACTTAAACCTAATTCTCAATGAATCTCCATGCTTATCATCAAATCCTTCAACACTAGACATACGCGATACATGGTCCACTGCTTCTTTTAGTGCTGAAGGCGTCAGATACTGAAATGAGGTGCGGCGCATAAATGTTTCAACACCCAGCCCTGACGAAAATCGTGCAGCACCACCTGTAGGAAGCACATGATTGGTCCCTGAAAAATAATCACCTACTGCAACAGGTGCATATCCACCTAAAAATAGTGAGCCTACATTTTTAATTTTAGTTAAATATTGCAATGGGTTTTCCACCATAAGTTCCATATGTTCAGGCCCATAGTTATTTGAAAACTCTATTGCCTCTTCAATTGAAGATACAATAATAATGTGTGCATTGTGTAATGCCTTTTTCTTTATTTCATGCCTTCCTCTTCCTGAGTTTATATCTTCTTCGATATACTCATTCACTTTTTTCGCAAGCTTTTGTGATGTTGTTACTAAAATGGCTATTGCCATCTCCTCATGCTCTGCTTGTGATAACAAATCCCATGCTACCCAGTGAGGATGTGCACTGTCATCAGCAATAATTAATACCTCACTTGGTCCCGCAAGTGAATCAATCTGTATAATCCCCTGACTGAAAAGATATGCTTTTGCAGCAGTTACATAAATATTGCCTGGCCCAACAATAATCTCTGCTTTTGGAACGGATTGAGTACCATATGCAGCAGCAGCAATACCATGTGCCCCACCGGATTTGATTATTGTGGTAATACCAAGAATATGAGCCATTGCACCAATATACGGAGCTATCGAACCATCTTTTGATGGAGGTGTAATAATTGAAATATGTTTGCACCCTGCAATCTGTGCCGGGATTACACCCATTAACACCGACGAAGGATATGATGCTTTCCCCCCAGGCACATACACTGCAGCGCTTTCAATTGGCTGATACAGCATCCCCAGAGTAGTACCATCTTCCCGTGTATAAATGAACGAATCTCTTCTCTGGTGTAAATGGAATTCGTATATATTTTCTATAGCTTTTTCAAATGATTTAATCACAACCTTATCAGTATTGTTATATGCATTTACAATTTCCTTTTCTGTTGCACACACCTGGGTCAATTCAACCTTGTCAAATTGTCGTGTATATTCAATAACAGCAGCATCACCTTCATCTCTCACCTTTTGTATAATCGGGATAACCTTATTAACCATTATGCCCGTAAAATCCTGGCCAAAACGCTGAAACAACTTAGTACGGTCTTTTGCAGTCAAATCAGATAAATTCCTTATAGCTATCATATCCACCCCTTATAACAAAGTAATTACTATATTATTTCTTGACTTTATTATACTTTATTATTAATATTCATTAAAATATCACACACTGTACAGTAAAAAAATATTTCTGGAGGCACTATGTTCAGGTATATAGTAACAATAATGGTAGCGATAGCTCTTATTATAACTGGTTGCAAAAAAACTACAATAACACCAAAACTTTTTGTGACAATACAAAATGAGATTCTTGACAGTGATATGCAGCAATCAACCAAAGAATCCATCGTTGCAAAATATGGAATCACTTTGCAACAGTATGAAGAATATGAAAAAAAAGTTGAAAGCGACCCCGAATTAAAGGCACAAGTTGGAAAAGAACGCCTCAATATTATGAAAAAATAGCATTACTGTATACCAAGCAGTTGTATCACATTCTTATACAAAATATGATCTGCACTGTTGCCAAGATTTTCAAAATGTTGTGCATAGCGTGAATATCCAAGAAGCGGGTAGTCACTTCCAAAAATAATTTTTTCTTTACCACATACCTGTATGCTTATACTATATATATCCGGATGGTATAGAAACGGAGTAGCGGCAGTATCGTAATAAACATGTCGTAACGATTGTTTAACTTCAGGCATTAGTTCATAAAATAAAAGCCCACCCCCCCAATGTGAGCAGATAATCGGTATTTTAGAATATTGTGCAAGTAGCGCAAAAAGCTTTCGCATATCAGTATAATATTTTCCCGCATAGAAATGGCCAACTGGTTCATTTACATGTAGGCACACCGGTAATTTAACCTTCTCTGCTATTGCAAGAATTTGGCCACATAACAATTCCTCCTCTTCATTAAAGCCACTTACATAAAAAGCAACCTCACCAATGCCATACAATCCCATTTCCTTGATTAATGTTATCTGTTCATATATATCGCTCTCAAGAGCTATCGCTCCAAATGCATATACTTTTCCTTTATATTTCTGTTGCATCTTTACAAGGTACTCATTATGCTCAATTGCATATTCCTTTTTTTGCCAGGTAAAGCCCAGAGTCACTGATGCATCAACTGCATTATTATTCATTGATTCTAACAGCATTTCAGCATTAGCAATCTTTGCTTTGCCATAATACAGCAAAGAAAATTGCCTGTCATCGCAATACTTTTCCTTGTTGTGTACCATCTCATCGTTAAAAATATGTGTATGTGCATCAATTATCATAGTATATTCCTAATATGTTTGACATTATCATAATCTTTTTTACTATTCTATTACCTTTATTTGATATATGAATACTATGAATTCAATAGAATATTATTTAGAACCCTCAAAAGAGGGCTATCATACACTTCGAGTTAAAAGTGAAGACAACTCATTTAGATATATTCACAGCAAATATTACCCCAGCAAAGAATCATCATATTTACAGGATATTGTCAATCCTGAAAAATATGATGTGTGCATTATTTTAGGAATTGGTCTAGGGTATCATCTTGCATATTTACATCAGGTTATACATTTATTTAAGCAGATTATCTGTATAGATATTCATAATTATTTACCTAATGCCACTATATCACCTGAAATACAATCAATCATTGAAAACCCTTCTATACAATTGGTGTATGTTAATCATGACACCATTAGTATGTTACATGATGTAATAAAATTTAATTTTACTAAAGGCATCCAAGTCATTGAACATCCTGCTTCAATCAATGCGTTCCCATCACTATTTTCCTCTATAAAAAGGTCTTTACAGCAAATTATAGAAAAATCCGTCACAAACCATCTCACTTCATCCATGTTTGCCTATCGGTATATCAAAAATGCTTTAATAAACCTTTCACGTTTGCCAGAATGCTTTTCGGTACAGCAATGCAAAGATGTACATAAAGATAAGCCCTGCATCATCGTTGCTCCCGGTCCATCATTTGATGCAATTGCAGAGCATCTTGCCACGATGCAACATCATGTTATTATCATAGCAGTTGACTCTGCACTTAAAGCTTTGCATGCATATTCTATCATACCTGATTATATTGTTTCCATTGACCCACAGCCCGTTGTGTTTGCTCATTTTTTTTCCACACACACTAACTCATATATTATCTCAACGCCTACTGCACATCCGATGATTTTTTCTTCACCTGTTATTCTCTCACTAAACACACACCCTCTATGCCAGTTGATAGATGAACTATACCCTGACCATATTGGTTCTGTCGATAGCCGAACTGGAACAGTCCTTGGCGATGCAATTTCATTTGCACTCTTTGCAGGATGCAATCCTTTAGCTATAACTGGAGCCGACTTTTCATTTCCACGCTTTATCACTTATGCCCGTACAACAGAATACCAGTATCGTTATCAGTGCATGCATAGCCGTATAACCCCATTAGAAACAAAAAATATGGACTATATCATATATGCATCCCGACGTACTCTTACTCACAGCACATATTCAAGAAAAGTATTCATCCAGTACCGTAATGCTATAAATAACCTTCTGCCTAAAAATGTGCATATATTCCATTTACATCCACAATTACCCCTTGAAAACGCAAGGCCTCTTACAATCAAAAACTTTTTATCACTACCACAAGTCATACACCACAAAAAAGAAATTCCACTTCCACTACAAAAGCTATCTGGCACCATTAACATTCACACAGTATATGCAATGCTACAGGATGAAACTATCTTTTCATCTATTTTAGAAGCATCACATATTCGGTCTTTAATTGACATTCAGAAAATACATCATCTTTTACTCAAGGGGGCAAATCTATGAGAATAGGTGTAACCGGCATTTATGCATCTGGAAAAGGCACGGTGTGCTCCATGTTTGAACAATTAGGGGCGATAGTTATTGATACAGACATTATTGCCCGCCAAATTGTCACCCCTCCAAGTCCTGTGCTTGATACACTAGTAAAAACATTTGGAGATGATATACTCAATCAAGATGGGACACTAAACAGAAGGTATCTAGCTCAAAAGGTATTTACTTGTAAAAAAAATGTGGATATGCTCAATTCGATAACCCATCCTGCAATATTCCATGAAGTTATGCAAAGATCTAATAACAGCAATAGTATCTATATGATTAACACCCCTTTGCTGTTCGAAACAGAATTTTATAAATACATGGACAAAAATATCGTCGTAATTGCAAATACCGATCAGGTCATAAAAAGAGGTGTTATTCGTGATGGAATAAGTGAAGACGAAATAAAGGCACGTCTTAATTATCAAATTTCTCTTAAAGAAAAGATGCAATTAGCCGATTATATCATAGATAATTCTGGATCATTAGAAAATACTAAAAAGCAGGTTGAAGAATTATGGAAAACTTTGATTTCAATGAAAGACCAGTAACCAGGGAAAAAAATGTTTTTTTACTTCATCTTGATGTTCCCCGCATTATACTGATCTGTGCGGTATTAATCGGTATAATAGTAACAACCTTTCTTTTAGGAATGAATTTCAGCGAAAATAAAGTTGTTTCCCATAACGCTCTGGTAATGCCTGAAATCCCAGGTGATACACTGGCTCAGCTTGATAAGGGCATTGATATAACTAACAGTACCCAAAATCCAGATCTTCCATTAATAGACAATACTACTAAGATGGATATGACACCTAAAGTTGATGAACCAACCAAACTTGATATAAATCCCAAACAGGATATAGCAGATGCTACTATGTCTAAAAATAACCAATCTCAAACAGAGCAGGTTATTCATGATACTGTGCACAAAGAAAACATTGTAAAAAATGTCCCAAAAAAGAATGTTAAAGCCAAAGCAACTATAAAAAAGAATAAAGTAGTTGAAGTAGCAAAAACCGATGAAACACATTTAAAGCATATATCCCAGCGATCATGGTCTATACAGATAGCATCATATAATACATTAACAAAAGCTCAAAAAGAGGCAAAAAGCCTTCAGACAATGAAATATGATGCGTATGTCGATAAGGCGGATGTATCAGGAAAAACGTACTATCGTGTTAAAGTAGGTCCTATTTTGAAAGAAGACAAAGCTATTAGTATGCTACAGGAAATACAATCAATTGATAAATATAAAGAAAGCTATATTGTAAAAGAGTAAAAGCATAATAAAAAACCCGCTTTTAAGAAGCGGGTTTTTTTATTATGTTACTATTTACTCTTTATCTTCATATAAAACTGCAAAATCGGTTACCTCATCATCTTTATCAAGTTGCAACAACAGAACCCCGCCTGCTGTTCTTCCCTGATATGATATCTCTTTTGCTTTTAGCCTAATTGTCATTCCTTTTTTTGATGCAATAATGACTTCATCTTCAGGATGTACGGACCTGACACCTACTGCATACCCATTCTTTTCACTTATCTTAAGATATGCCATTCCTTTCCCACCTCTGCCCTTTGTAGCAAAGTGTGAATATTGTGTCTTCTTACCATACCCACGCGATGTTACCACACAAAGGTCAGAATCTGGTTTTACAACATCCATTGCAATTATCTGATCATCTGATGAAACTCTCATTCCAATTATACCAGAAGAATTTCTTCCCATAGCCCTCATCTTGGCAATATTTGTCCTAAGTAGCAGTCCATTTTTGGTTGCTATCACCACATCATCCTGTGATTTCACTACCTTCACATCAACGAGTTCATCATCTTTATGCAGATTAATTGCAATTATGCCACCTTTTTTTACATTGCTGAATTCTTCCAGCGCAGTCTTTTTCATTATACCATTACGCGTAACCATGCATAAAAAGTTTTCACTAAAATCATTTACTGAACAGATTGCTGTTATGGTTTCACCCGATGCAAGGTTGATGATGCCTTTTAATGATTTTCCTCGTGTATTCTTTGAAGCAATAGGTATCTCATATACCTTCATGCCAAATATTTTACCTTTATTTGACAACAATAACAGCGTATCATGAGTTGAGGCGATAGTCATCATGGTAATAAAATCTTCTTTTTTGGATGAAAGCCCAATGACACCCTTGCCACCACGGCGCTGTTTTTTGAATGTATCAGCAGATAGACGACGTATAAATCCATCATTAGTAATTGTAATGACCATGTCCTCTTCAGCAATCAAATCCTCAGCTTCAAAGCTTACTGATGTATCTTCATATACAATCTCTGTTCTTCTTTTATCTTGATATTTTTCTTTAATGGCAATAAGTTCATCTTTAACTAACGCATATATTCTTTTCTCGCTTTTTAAGATCGCTGTCAGTTCATCAATCAGTTTCAACAATTCTTTTAACTCATCAATAACTTTCTTCACTTCAAGACTTGTTAACCGTTGCAATCTCATATCAAGGATTGCTTTGGATTGAATTTCAGAGAGCTTAAAACGCTTGATAAGCCTTTCATTAGCCTCTTCAACGGTCTTTGAACCTCTGATTATTGCTATCACCTCATCAATATTATCAAGTGCTATTTTTAACCCTTCAAGGATATGTGCCCTTTCTTTTGCTTTTGCTAATTCATACTGAGTTCTGCGAGTAACAACTATTTTCCTGTGGCTAATATAGTGAGCTATAAGCCCCTTTAAATCTAAAAGCTTAGGTTGATTATTGACCAGGGCTAATAAATTTATGCCAAAGGATGTTTGCAACTGTGTATGCTTATAAAGCTGATTAATAATAATGTTTGTGACTGCATCTTTTCTACATCCAATAACTATTCTTAACCCATTTCGGTCTGATTCATCACGTAACTCATTAATACCTTCAATTACCTTATTGTTGACCAGCTCTGCAATTTTGGCTATTAATGCAGCTTTATTGACTTGATAGGGCAATTCGGTCACTACTATGAGTGATTTGTTCTTTTGCTCTTCAATATGGAGCTTGCCTCTGACAACAATACTGCCTTTTCCTTTTGCATAGGCCTTTATCATTTCTTCTGAGGCAACAATAATGCCACCTGTTGGGAAATCCGGCCCTTTTACAAATTTCATCAACTGCTTCACAGTGGCATCAGGATTATCAATCATGTATACTATTGCATCAATCACCTCAGAAAGATTGTGAGGGGGAATATTTGTGGCCATGCCAACTGCAATACCTGATGAGCCATTAACCAGAAGGTTTGGAAACGCAGCTGGAAGAACAACCGGCTCTTTTCTTGTTTCATCAAAGTTAGAAACAAAATCTACCGTATCTTTATCAATATCTTTGAGCAGTTCCTGCGCAAGTGCCGAAAGGCGTGCTTCGGTATATCGGTATGCAGCAGGTGGATCACCATCAATTGAACCAAAGTTTCCCTGCCCATCAATTAATGGCAGTCGCATAGAAAAGTCCTGAGCCATTCTGACTAGTGTATCATACACCGCCGCATCACCATGCGGGTGATAGTTACCTATAACCTCACCAACTATCTTTGCTGACTTTACATAGGGCCTATCACTTCGCCATGCACGCTCATTCATTGCATGAAGAATTCGTCTGTGTACAGGCTTTAATCCATCACGTACATCCGGAAGTGCTCGCCCTACAATGACGCTCATCGCATAATCCAGGTATGAGCGTTTCATCGATTCTTCAATTTCAATATTATAAACTCTTTTTTCTTTTGGGTTATCCTGTTTCTTAGTCACTGCCTGTTACCTTTTTTCAAAAAAATTAAATTATATACAATCTGTATTTTATAAATCTAGGTTCTCTACCATATGAGCATTCTCTTCTATAAATTTTCTTCTGGGTTCCACTGCATCACCCATCAATATAGAAAACACCTCATCTGCCTCAACCTCATCTTCCAGTGTCACCTGTAATAAGGTTCTTTTCTCTGGATCCATCGTTGTTTCCCACAACTGTTCGGGATTCATCTCACCTAAACCCTTATATCTTTGAATGGTTACTTTAGACTTATCTAATGTTTTAAGAATTGCATCCCGTTCTTCGTCACTATATGCATAATACTGTTCCTTGCCCAACTTAATATTATATAATGGTGGTTGAGCAATATACAGATAACCATTGGTAATAATCTCAGGCATATATCTAAAAAAGAAAGTTAACAGCAACGTTCTAATATGCGAACCATCAACATCTGCATCTGTCATGATAATAATTTTGTGGTACCTACACTTTGTGATATCAAATTCATTTTCGCCAATTCCTGTTCCCAGTGCAGTGATGATGGTTTTAATTTCATCATTGGAAAGAATTTTGTCCAAGCGAGATTTTTCCACATTAAGTATTTTACCTTTTAAAGGCAAAATAGCCTGGAATCTTCTGTCCCTGCCCTGCTTTGCTGAACCTCCTGCAGAATCGCCCTCAACAAGATACAGCTCGCATAGTGCTGGATCACGCTCGCTACAATCTGCAAGTTTACCTGGTAGCGAATCATTTTCAAGTGCATTTTTCCTTCGTGTCAGGTCACGTGCTTTTTTGGCTGCAATACGAGCACGAGCAGTATCTATACATTTTTCTAAAATTTTCCGTACTATCTGAGGATTCTCTTCAAAAAACTGCGTCAGGTGTTCGTTGGTAATTGATTCAACAATTCCTTTAACCTCACTGTTCCCCAATTTCATTTTAGTCTGGCCCTCAAACTGAGGATTTGGAATCTTAACACTTACTATGGCTACTAGACCTTCCCTAACATCATCTCCAGAAAGCTGGGAAATTTTTTTATCATACCCTTCCCGTTTTAAAAAATCATTCAATACTCGAGTCAATGCAGATTTAAATCCTATTAGATGAGTTCCGCCTTCTTTTGTATGAATATTATTGGCATAGCAAAATACTGTTTCTGTATATGCATCGATATAATCTAGAGCTATTTCTACATCAACATTATTGCGGCTATCATGAAAATATATAACTTTTTTAGTGATGGAAGTTTTATTTTCAGTTAAGCTCTGAACAAAAGAAACAATTCCACCTTTATAATAAAATGTGTGTTCTTTACCTTTACCTCTTAAATCTTTTAAAGTGATTTTTATACCACTATTAAGAAATGCAAGTTCCCTCATACGTTTTGACAGGGTTTCAAAGTGAAATTCAGTTTCCTCAAATATTTCACCATCCGGCTTAAAAAGCACTCGTGTTCCTGTTTTCTTTGTTTCACCTATATCCTTAACCTTATCTGTAGGGACACCTCGCTTGTAGCTTTGAAAATAACGCCTGCCATCCCTGTACACTTCCACTTCCATATATTCAGAGAGAGCATTCACAACAGAAATACCCACACCATGTAAACCACCCGATACTTTGTATGCTTGATTATCAAATTTTCCTCCAGAATGTAATTTGGTAAGAACTATCTCCAATGCTGATGTCTTGTACACAGGATGAATATCAACAGGAATGCCACGTCCATTATCTATAACTTCAATTGAGTTATCTTTGTTAATTGTAACATTGATAGTATCGCAAAACCCTGCAAGTGCTTCATCAATTGAGTTATCAACTACCTCATATACTAGATGATGAAGCCCATTAATATCAGTTGAACCTATATACATTGCCGGCCGCTTTCGAACGGCATCCAATCCTTCCAAAACCTGAATTTTATCAGCTCTGTAACTTGTCATACCTTTTTACTCCATATTACATCATTTATATATCCATAACGTTTAATTACAGTGTATGAACTTACCTTTGTCGTTATTATACTATGCATACATACTGCCATTGTTTTATCTTCTTTTCCTATTTTTTCTATAAAGCATGCATTAATTTCAGGTGACTTTTTCACAGTCTCACAATTTAAAATTGCAATAAGGTACTTGTCAGAAATACTCTTTCTATCACCGATGTGAATAAACATCGCTGCTTTTCCTTGATGGATTTTTTTTGACAGTGCACTTTAAAGAATGTATTGCAATTGAACTAGATAATTCAGATAACCGTTTAATAATCATAGATTGCGATAAAGTAATTTCATTTGCATATATAGGATGATCTACAATAATATACAATATGTGATTAGCTATTTTCAAAGGAAAACTATGAGTTGCAATAATATCTCCAACTACATTTTTCCATAAATCCCGTATATGCTCCAGAACAAATCCCTGGGATAATCCAATCTCTGAAGCAACATCCTTCATAATCTGACCACATGCAATAATTCGGGAATACCTTTTTTCATTATATCTAAACTTCATTATCCACACACTCTATTATCTACAACCTTTATATGCTTATAATTTTCTATAAAATTTATATCATTACTGCTTGCGCACGTAATGATAATCTGATTATTTCCCTCTAAAAGTTTGTGTACTAATTTTTTCCGTCTGCCATCATCCAATTCTGATAATACATCATCAAGAAGTATGACGGATTTTGTTTTTTTAACATCATATATTACATTAACTTCAGCAAGCCTCATTGCAATTGATGCTAACCTCCTTTGGCCAGTTGATGTATAATACTTAAAAATTAAATTTTCTCTTCCATATATTACGTAAGAATCCCGATGTGGACCGGCGGTTGTGGTTCCAACCTTCATATCAATATCTCTTCTTTTAATTAATTCATTCTTAATATTTAAAGGGTCTTTGTTACTCAATGATGAAAAATATCTTACTTCTAAATTGTCATTTAATCCTGAAAGCTCTTTATACAACTCATTAAAATAGTTATTAAATTGCTCAATATACTGCTTCCTTTTCACTATTAAAACACTGGCACAATCAGAATACATTGAATCCCAAATGTCAAGCTGTTTAATTATGTCTCTTTTAAATGAACTTTCTTTTAATAGATGATTGCGATTTCTTAATATTTTTTTGAATGAAGTGAGTAATTCAATATATTCCTTATCAACATTTGATATAAGCCTATCAAAATACCTGCGAATAACATCTGGAGGACCACTTATTATTGCTGTATCATCAGGGAAAAAAGCAACTATATTAAATTTACCATAAAAATCAGATAATTTCTTTATTTCTTTTCCATCTATCTTTACTTTTTTTTCAGATTGCTCCTCTGTAATACTAGCACCTACCTCAATATTTGAAATATCAGCATTATTGACATTTACTGATATATAGTATTCTTTTTTGCCCCACTGAACAATATCCTTATCAGTACAATTTCTGAAAGATTTTATATTTGAAGCTATATATATGGCTTCAAGTATATTAGTCTTACCCGAGCCATTATCACCTGAAACTACATTTATTCCAGGTGAAAAGATAATAGCTTCATTTGTATAATTTCTAAATGTCTTTAGAACTAATTTATGTATATACATTATGGGCAGTATATATTTTACATTGAGCGTATCTGTATTGGCATTATAACTGAGCGGAAATTGATATCATCTTCGGGATATATTAATACTGGACTCATAACTCCTGTTATACACATTACAACTGAAAAAGAATCTATCTCCTTTAATAAATCCAGTAAAAACTGTACATTAATCCCTATTGTTATTGATTCTTTACTATCCGATTCAATAGACACTTCCTCCTGCCCTTCACCCTGATCGGGGTAACTTGCTTCAATGTTTAGTGAATTCTGTGAAAATTTCAGCAATATCCTCCACGAAGGTTCATTTGTAAAAATTTTGATTCTATTGAGCGCTTCTCTTAATTTTTTTACTTCAATTACTGATTTTAATAAATAATCTTTAGGAATTACCTGTTTATAATCCGGAAACTGACCATCAATGAGTCTGGATACTAACACTGTTGGTCCTATTTTTACAAAACACCTACTATCATCAAAAGCTAAAAGACATACACCCTTATCATCTAAAAGCCGTAAAAGCTCGTTAACTGTTTTAAGAGGTAATATAAAACCTTTTTTCATCAAATCATTACCAGCAATATCTCTTTTGATCATAGATAAGCGTCGTGAATCGGTTGCAACAACAGTAATCGACTTTTCATCTTCTGATACAATATATACACCATTAAATATAGGTTTTACTGTATCGTGAGCAGCAGCATGTACAGTTTTGCTTATCATTTCTTTGAATATTTTTTGTTCTATTTCTATTGCATTTTTAAAATCACATTCTGTGATAGAAGGGTACTCTTCTGCAGAAGATCCAACCAGTACATATTGCCCTTTTACCAATCCTGATTTTGATGAAATTGATATATTTGTGTTATTTACTTCAAGTATTATCACCCCATCAGGAAACTCTTTTAATAAACCCACCAGACGTTTCCCATTTATTGTAAAGGAACATGTACCATCCGAAATAACATCCAACTGTGTTTTAATACCTATCTCATTATCTGTTCCAGTAATTGTAAGATTATCACCATTCACATTAAAAAGACATTGCGTGAGTATTGTATTAATACTTTTTGCACTCACAACAGAATCCGCTATTGTTGTTGCTTTGATCATTTGAATTTTGTCTACTTCAATTCTCATTGTTCACACCACCATTTCTTTTATTACTATTTATATTTTAAACTTATTTTAAATAAGTGTTAGTAATAGTGATAGTATTTTTGTTGATAACTGTAAAAAATCCTGAACTTTTCAGCATTTGGAAAAAATTTACTTTGTTAATAATAATCAAAACAATCATTGTAAATTATTTAAAACCCATCTCTGCAACGTATAGATGTTAGATATAATAAAAAAAATTTATAACTATACATACTTTTAAACAATTTACTAACACAATATTAACTTCGCAATTCGGAGATTAGTTCATCTATGACTTCTTTAAAATCCATATCTTCTTCTATGGATTTTTCTATGTTATTAATAGCATTGAGTACAGTTGAGTGATCTCTGTCACCAAACTCTTTTCCTATCTCGATTGTTGTTAGTTCTGTTAATCTACGAGAAAGATACATTGCAATAAAACGTGGCTGCACTACTTTACTTTGTCTGTTTTTTGAAATGATATCTTCAACAGTAACTCCAAATTTAGAAGCCACTTTTACCATAATATCGTGTACGGTAATCTTTTTGTTACTGTCAACATCAAATAGATCTTTGCAATGATCTTTTGCTAATTGAACAGTTATAGGCTGATTATATATACTTGACACCATGCTAAGCCTGACCAATGCAGCTTCAAGCGCACGTATACTTGATTTTATCCTACGAGCTATATAGTTGCATACTTCATCGGAGAGCTCAATGTTTATTTTCTCTGCTTTATTTCGCAGAATTGCCTCTCGGGTTTCTAAGTTTGGAAGCTGGATATCAACAATCATTCCCCACTCAAATCGGGTTCTAAGCCTCTCTTCAAGTGTTGAAAGCTCTTTTGGAGGCCTATCACTGGAAATTACAATTTGTTTTTTATTATTATGTAGTGTATTAAAAGTATGGAAAAACTCTTCTTGAGTTTGCTCTTTCTTTTCAATAAACTGAATATCATCTATCAACAGGATATCCACATTCCTGTATTTAATCTTAAAGCTTGATAAGGTATTAGCTCTTATTGCCTGTATAAATTCGTTAATGAATTGCTCGCAAGGAACATACAATACGTTAAGGTATGGCCGTTCTTGAATAATCCTATGACCTATGGCCTGCATAAGGTGAGTTTTACCTAGTCCAGTGCCCCCATAAATAAACAAAGGATTATATTGTGTTGCAGGAGCTTTTGAAACAGATATTGCAGCTGCATGTGCCAACTGGTTGTTAGGACCAATGACAAAATTTTCAAAAGTATAGTTTGGATTTAATATAGTAGGAAATTGTAATGTCTCTTTTTGATCTTCATTTGGAACTAGTATAGGAGAATTTTTTGGCTGTTCCTTAAAGCCATTACCAGTAACAAACTCACACATTATTTCTTTGCCTGTTTGTTCCTTAATGATGGAGTGAATTAGTGAGGCATAATGGTCAGAAATATGCCGTTTTGCTACATCATCTGGAACTTTAACAACTAGGATATTTTCATTATATGCCACTGGTTCCGTATTTTTGAACCACATATTGAAAGATTGTTTATTAATATATGTTTCAACCGAATTTAATACCTTATTCCAGATAGTTACTGTTTGATCTGTCATATTAATAACCCACCTAGTTATCAACAATTGTTAATAACTTTGTTGATATCGTAATATACGTTTAGCATGTAATGAAAAGGTTAGTAGCTCAAATCTTTTGGTGTTGATAGTATGTTGAATTGGCTCTAATAAAGCATGATTACTTTTTTTTGCAACCAATTAATACATAAAAATTATCGGGACAATAAAAAATTTTTTAATTATGGATAATATGAGTATAAATGATTAAAATCTGTGAATATTATGTGGATAAATAGAAATATATAGTTGAAAAATATGATTTTATGTGTATTATTTGTTAATAATCTATACTAAAAGGTGTAAGCCATGGGTGTAATAATTAAAGACATAAAGAAAAATAATAATGAAATTATAAGGGTTGAAATTTCTGAATTCCAGGGAAAAGAACTAATTAATTTAAGAATATGGTATCAGACAATCGATGGTGGAGAAGTTGTGTATAAGCCAACACAAAAAGGTGTTGCACTTTCGGTTGAAAAATTTGATGAATTACAGGAAGCGGTCACAAAAATAGCTGAGTATTTACATGATAAAAAACATGGAACTACTCCACATGATGTATAGTTTCGTGATAATACAACTTAATAATTGATTGTATTAGTAAGTATTGTGATTTTTTTATCTGCATCTCATCATGTAGTAAATTGGGGTTTAGTACACCATTAATCATATCCATAATGCAATATTGTGCTCCTATGGGTAGCTTCTGAGTACAATTGTGAACAAGCTTTTTTGGTAGTTGTTTAAATGCTGTTGCAAGGGTAAACCATCCAAGTTCAAATAGTAAATAATATATACTATCAGAATTAATGTATTTAGGATATAATTTGTGAAATGGCATAGAATATAATTTATTTATTTGTGACATGTGTGAAAGATAAAGTTGTATTAGAGAATATTGTGCTTCCATTGTGTCCATATAATTAAATTTATTTTTAAAATATGAATGTATACTTTGTAATCTTCTTGAAGAGATGTACAGCGATAGTTTTTGTAATAGGAATGTGTGGTTGGAAAAAGCTGAAGCGATAGTACTATCAGTACAATGTGATAATATAGTGTACAACAATCCTGAATTTTCTATTTCATTAAACCAGGTTTCAAAATTTTTTTTCTGAAATGTGGACAGTATTGTTATAAAGTGCAGAATCTTATTAATTTTGTCTATAAAATTGCCATACTTAAAGTATTGTTTACTTCTCAGTTTTAAATAGAGAATCTCTTCAAAAGCATATATCCCTTCAATCAAATCCCGGGTCTTGATATTTTTAACTACTTGTCCAACATGCATTATATCTGATATAAGATTGCTGGAAATGTTATATTTGATTTTTAATGCATGTTGAGGAAAAGCACGTGTTAATAGATACAGATGATAAGGAGTGAGTACATTTTCGTTCAATAAGAAATAAATTAGTTTTTGTAACTCATTGTCTTCCATTCTTTCAAGAATAATTTCAAGAGAAGGGAAAAGGTTATAGGGATCTCTAAAAAACTGCAAAAATTGTAATTCAATATCATTGATCAAACCTTGCTTTGTTAAGTCATTAGCTTTTATTCTAAAAAGCTTAAAAAATTCTAAAGGGACATAGATTGTGAAAGAATGTACATCATTATTTGTAGGATCATCATGAAAAGAAGCGGTAATGGAAACATGTGGAATTTTCAAAGATGCGTTTTCAGATGGTACTTCATCAGAAAAAGTTACTTTTAATATTTTTTTTGTAACCATGCTTACTCGTAATGCTATGCTAAAGGTGTTGTTATGAATATATTCCTTTATTGCTAGGAAAATATTGTTATTATCAGTGGTGATAGTTATTGGATAATGTTTTGAAGACACTTTATGAAATGAAATACTGATATTATATTTTTGTAATTGTATGTATTCTTCCTGCCATGGGGTTAAAGCAAATATATTACAGTTGCATACCCTTGCTATTGAAACATCGATATCCTGAAACAGAATCAAGAAAAGTAGATGCGAAGCTGTGTTATAAAACATTTCGTGTTTTAGCTTATTGTAAAATTTATGAAAAATCTATATACACAAAAGCGATATCATCATTCCTCTCCTCCAGTGGGGAGAAGTTTTCAAGAGTTTGTAAAAGATGTTCACAAAATTCTTCCGGGTTTTCATTGTGTTGTTTTAAGAATTTTGCTAATCTATTTTCTCCAAATTCTTCTTTATTGGCATTTTTAATTTCAGTTATGCCATCTGTATAAAGTATGCACCTGTCACCCTGTTCAAAGTGGATGGTCTTTTGCTCATAGAGTGAATCATCCTGAATACCTAAAAATAACCCGTTTGTGTCAAGGGCAATAACTTTGTCTGAATTTTTTCTATAGTACAATGGTCGTGTATGTCCAGCATTTGTGAAAGAAATGGTTTTTTTATCAACATCAATAAGCATGTAAAATGCAGTAATATATTGCATATCTAACAATAATCCACGCATTTCTTCATTGATTTTTGCCATTAGTTG
Organism: Spirochaetota bacterium; assembly: GCA_026414805.1. Taxonomy (NCBI): domain Bacteria; kingdom Pseudomonadati; phylum Spirochaetota; species Spirochaetota bacterium. Next base: position 68,415 of record JAOAIH010000001.1, read on the forward strand.
CTGAGTGTTTGTTATCTCATACGCATAGATATTGAATGTCATCTTTGCCATACTCATGACAAGAGCTGCAGGGATCCCGTGTCCAGTAACATCGGCAATGAGAATACCAACTTTTGAATCAGAGATTTTATAGCAATCAAAAAGATCTCCACCAATATCAGCAATAGGGAGGTATCGTCCGCTGATAGATGGATATGATATGAATGAAAAATCTTTAGGAATGATGAATTGTTGGAGTCGTTTTGCATATTCAAGTTCTTTTTGAATTAATTGATTCTTTTCATAGAGTTCATCATGAGCATTTTTTAATCTCAGTAAAGACTGTACCCGTGCTATCAATTCTTTTGGGTTAAGTGGTTTTAACAAAAAATCATCAGCGCCAATCGTTAATCCTTTAATCTTTGAATTAAGATCATCAAGGCCCGTCATAAGAATGACAGGAATAAATTCGTTCCCTATATATTTTTTGAATTGTTCAAGAAAACCAAAACCATCTAAATTTGGCATCACAATATCAACCAGTATTAAATCAAAGTGTCTCAATTTTAAGGCATTAAGACCTTCTATGCCATCTGATGCTTCAAAAACATTAATGTTGTAGGTTGATAAAGTATTTTTTACAATTGCCCTGTTTAATTTACTATCATCAATAACCAATATATTTTTTGGTGTTTCTGATGAATGAAATGATTGTAATATCATAATCATTAATCCTTCATACTGTTTTTGATGCCGCAGAGAAAAGTGAAAATTGTTGTTCAATATATGGACCAGAGGAATACGCTATATAAATATCTTTGATTATGCGATATTCTTCATCCTTTAGAATATTTGGAGCATATAACGGAAGATTAATTTGATCACAGAATAATCGCAACCCGTTTATAATTTTTATTCTATCTTTAAAATAATGGATGTTTCGGATCATATGTTCGGAAAGTATCACCATAGAGAATTCAATTGTAGAAAGGTATTGCAACAAGTTGCTTCCAATATAGCAATTTGAAACTGCAAATTCAATACATGAATTGTTTTTTAAAGATAATCTCTCAAATTGGGTACTAAATGAATTCAAGTCTATTTCATCAATAGCTAAGATAACTTTTTTGAGTGAAAGTTTGGTGCAAATAGTATGCAGTGTTTCAATTTGTAATGATAGATCAATTGCAGAAATCCAGTTAATAATGACAGGTAATTGTATATGATGTGCTATCATAATTTCAGACAATGACGAAATAAATTGCATATAATGGTTAGCGGCTGTTATCGCATTTTTTGTCATAATATCAAAAAAGTTTTTTGCTGAAACAAGTTGCTTGCTTAATACATGATACATCGTTTTTTTAAAGCTTGTTGTATACACCGGCATAAAAAAGAGATAATCGCTGATTTCTTTTTTGGAATGAATTGCGTGTAAAAATGAAGTCACTATGTTTGCTTCATTTGGAAGTGATAATAGTGGGGCAAAATATGATTTAATTGACTTAATTTCTTGTAGTATTTTTCTGGCACGGTTTTTGTGAAATGGGACAACTCCATGAGCATAGTGAATATCAATATGATGATGTATGGATTGCAATGAAATATCCAGAACAATTTCTTTACATAATTTATTAAATTCAGAAATGTTGGTTTTTAATGTTGAAGGAAATGGAAAAAGAATTGCTATTTCATAATCATAAAGATCCGCAACGGTTACATATCGTTCATAGGGAAAATGTATTTCACAAATCTTAGGGATCAGTAGAGCAATATTCTCTATATCGTATTCAAAATTTTTGTATCCCCTGTATTGGTAAAAATCAATAAGTGGCATAATTTTTATAATTAACACGCCAATCGCGTCTATTGATGTTTCAAAAGATAGCAGATTTTCAAGGACAACTGGAAGATAATGGTAGCCTGTCACAGGTTCATGAAGGAATGGGTCAATGAATATATTTTTAATTGCTTTATTTGTTTTAATGTATTCCCAGAATTTATCATTTCTGGACATGATAGGGCTGAAAGTGTATACACGATTCCTTCCATCAGTTTTTGCTGAATATAAAGCTTGGTCAGCACGTGATAGCAATTCTGACAGATTGGTACCCATAGAGGGATACTCTGAAATGCCTGCAGAAAAGCTTACTGAAAATGTTTTATCGGGAGTGTTGGTTTTGAAGCTGATACTTGAAAATTGAAGCCTGATGCGGTCTATAATTTTTTTTGCTTCATTTGACTGAAGCCCTGGGAATATGACTACAAATTCTTCACCGCCAAAGCGGGCAGGAGTAAAGTTATTTGATTGCAGTGATTTTAGCATATTAGCTAACTGAATCAGCACAATATCTCCAATTGGATGACCATAAGTATCGTTGATATTTTTAAAATGGTCAATATCAATAATAGCTATACAGACACAGCTATGGATGTGACTTTCAATCTCAAATGAAAAGCGACGAAAAAATTCTTTTCTAGTAAAAAGGCCAGTGAGGTCATCAGTGACTGACAGCAGATAAAGCTCATCATGCTGTACTAATTTTGCATGGACTAAAGAGTGTAACTCTTCATTTTTAAAGGGTACAGCTAGATACCCATCTGCTCCTGCATCAATTGCTGAGATTCTGTCATGTATCTCGTTATTTTGGCCAAAGACAATACAGGGAACATAACGGGTTATTGAATTTTTCTTAATTAGGCTCACAAGTTCAAATGCATTAATGTCGGCAATGTCAGTACCAATTAATATGATATGGGGCAATTTATATGATATAAGGCTCAGTACTTCCATGCCGCTTTTTGTAATTGTTATCGTATATAGCGAATCTGAAAAAACCCTTGTGATGGTGCTAATAGAATCTTCATCTTTAGATACGATAAAAATCTGATAATTTTTTTCAATGCCCGGTGTCATTATTCGTTAATATCCCAACGTTTCATTTAATATTTTTAAAGACTCTACTGCTGCACTGGCATAATCCAGCAAGCTATACTGCGGCTCCTTATATGCATAATTTATACTGCTAGAAGCATTTACACGATGAAGGCTTTTAGTACGGGTATTATTTAATAATGCACTAACTGCTTCAATATCTCCTCCCTGTGTACCAATACCGGGTATGAGCAATGGGATGTCTTTCCCTGATTCATCAAACAATTGTATAATGTCGTTGAGTTGTCGTGGGAATGTTGCGCCAACAACAGCTCCAATACCGGGAGAATGCCACTCAATAATTTTTTTTGCAATTATAAAATATAATGGTGTATCATTAACAGTAATATCCTGTATTTCTACCGAACTTTTGTTGGATGTTTTAACAAGAACATAACAACCCTTATCCGGGTAAGTGCTTGTAAATGGTTGAATTGCGTCATATCCAAGGTAGGGCGAAAGTGTGACAGCGTCAGCATCAAAGAATTCAAATGCTTCTTTTGCATACGCTGTTGCGGTTTTGCCAATGTCTCCTCGTTTTACATCCAGTATAACAGGAATCCCTTCATTTTTAAAAAGCTTTATGACATCACATAATGCAAAAATTCCTTCAATGCCATACTGTGCATAAAAAGCATAATTTGGTTTTACACAGGCAGGGAAAACCCCAAGCTGCAAACATTTGTTAAGTATTCCTTCATAAAATGCAACTATCGTTGTACGTGGAGATTCTTTTTTAAAAGGTATATCTTCAATAACAGGGTCAAGGCCCATACATACAATGCTTTTAAATTTGTTGGAAAAAAATTGTAACGATTCGCAATAGTTCATTTAAGAGAGCTCCTGTAAATATTTTTGGTATAATCCATAGTTCTCATCATCAAAAAGGACAAAGTACACATCTATAAGAAAATTTTCTTTTTCCATGAATTCAATCACTGTTGAAAGAGCTATCCTGCATGCTTCATCTTTTGGATAGCCATATACACCTGTAGAAATAGCTGGAAATGCAATTGATTTGCATTCTTTTTCTTTTGCTAATTTCATACTGTTATAATAGGAATTCTTTAATATACTAGACTCATTGTGCTTTCCTCCTCTGTATACTGGGCCAGGCGTATGGATCACATATTTTGCCGGGAGTCTGTAGCCTTTAGTGATCTTGGCTTCGCCAGGCTGTGCGCCACCTAAAGCCCTGCATTCCTCCAAAAGCTGTGGACCTGCGGCACGGTGTATTGCACCATCAACACCCCCGCCGCCAAGCAAAGAGGGGTTTGCCGCATTGACTATCGCATCAACCTCTATTTTAGTTATATCCCCTTTCTGTATGTGTATGTGTTTCACAATAGCGCTTCTGTCTATTGCCATAGGTGCCTCCCGACTATGCTATAGAGTAAAAAATTTTTTTTCACAGAAAAAAAGGTATTATTAATTGATAATAGTATGCACACTATGTGTTTAATTCAAGCATAATTAAAGAAAATGTTGTAAGAGATAGTTAAATACTATGATACGATATTTTGACATTATAGTCATAGGTGCAGGACATGCTGGGGCCGAAGCAGCACTGGCATCTGCACGGCGGGGTTTTGCAACACTACTTTTGACTGGCAATCTTGATACTATATGCCAGATGAGTTGTAATCCTGCTATAGGTGGGTTGGCAAAAGGGCATCTAGTGAAAGAGATTGATGCATTAGGTGGACAAATGGGATTGACAATAGATGAAACGGGTATTCACTATAAGATGCTCAACAAAAGTAAAGGGCCAGCAGTGTGGGCACCACGTGCACAAGCCGATAAAAAGCAATATCAACTCAGGATGAAGGAAGTTATTGAAAAACAGAAGAATTTAACATTGATACAGGATATTGTGGACGAAATTATTGTTGAAGGTGATACGGTAAAAGGAGTTCAAACCATACGAGGACAGCAACATGTCGCACAAGCAGTTATAGTGTGTACAGGAACATTTTTAAAGGGACTTATCCATATTGGCAATTATAATGAGAGAGCAGGGAGACTGGGTGATTTTTCATCTGAGAAGCTTTCGGATTCATTGCGCGCATTGGGCTTTCCAGTAAGACGGTTAAAAACAGGGACCCCTCCACGGGTTAATGGTAATTCAATAGATTTTAGTAAATGTGAAGTGCAACATCCTGACCCTGTTCCCACACCATTTTCGTACAGGACACAATCCATTAATAGACCACAGGTGCCCTGTTATATTACCTATACAACTGACAAGACTCATACAATTATAATGAATAACCTGCATCTATCCCCATTGTATTCAGGCAAGATTAAAGGTATAGGGCCACGATATTGTCCATCAATTGAGGATAAGGTTGTCCGTTTTTCTTCACGAAATCGCCACCAACTGTTCCTAGAACCAGAGGGATTACACACAAATGAATACTACATAAATGGATTTTCTAGCTCATTACCTGAGGATGTACAATTAGAAATGATTAAAACTATCCCTGGCTTAGAGGAAGTGCAAGTAATGCGTCCTGCGTATGCTGTGGAATATGACTATGTGCCACCGGTAGAGTTATATCATACATTGGAAACCAAAAGGGTCAAAGGATTATATCATGCAGGGCAAATTAATGGGACATCAGGGTATGAGGAAGCAGCTGCACAGGGAATTATTGCTGCAATAAATGCAGGTAATAAGCTATTGGGATTGCCACCTCTGGTGCTTAAACGTTCTGAAGCATATATCGGAGTGCTCATTGATGATCTGGTTACCAAAGGTGCTGATGAACCTTACAGGATGTTCACATCCCGGGCCGAGTACAGGCTGTTACTAAGGCAGGATAACGCTGATGAACGGTTAATGAAGTATGGTTATCAGATAGGCCTAATTGATAAGGAACTATATGAAAGAACCGTTGAAAAGTATAAAAGAATACAGGAACTTACCGCTAAAATAAATAGCATGACCATTGTAATTAATGAAAAAATGAAGGATATTCTCAGAGATAAGAATATAGAGATAGAAGAACAACACCAGATCCTAGCAGGAAAACTGTTAAAGCGCCCTGAAATAACCATGCATGATGTCATGTCTTTTATTGTTGAAAGCGATAGTACCCTTATAATGAATGAGCAGGAAGCTAAGATTGTTGAGATGAATATCAAGTATGAAGGATATATCAGGAAAGATATGGAACGAGTAAAAAAGTTGGAGCAGATGGAAAACAAAAAGATTCCAGAAACTATTGATTACGATAGTATCATTGGGCTTAAAAATGAAGCACGCGAAAAACTGAAAAAAATAAAGCCTCAAACAATAGGGCAAGCGTTGCGCATTTCAGGAGTTGATCCTTCAGATATATCGATAGTCTTAGTACATATAGAATCGTTAAGCAGAAAAAAAAGTAATTAAATAAACTGAAATTAGTTAAATATTTTACAAAAAATGATGTTCCACGTGGAACATTATGTCGCATTATCATATTCAATTATACACTATACCAACTAAATTATTGAATATAATTATTTTATTTATGCTTGAAGATATGGAAATTTTCAAATAATATCGTTTGGTATAATATTATCTTCATGAATGGACTGGCTTGATTAGTGGCTATAAATATTGGCGATTAAAATATATAAGTGATCCTTATAGCTTGATAATGAAAGTATTAAAGTGTGCAATTTAGTAAGGATTTATATACTGCATTCTGAAAGAATGTAATAGATGAGTAAATATATTTATAAATTACATTAAAACAACATCTTATTGTTGCAATTTATTTGTGATGTGAATATGATCATTACTTTATTACAAATTAAGATATAATTTATTTAATTTAAATATATGAAAGGTACCGTTATGCTGGCATTATCAGTAGAAATAGAAGAAAAACTAAAAAACTTTGCCTATTTGATATTTGAATATAATAAAATAATAAATATTACCGGGTTAAAAGATGTCGATTCAATTTATAATCAGCTTATTGTTGAAAGTATTTTGCCACTTAAAAATATCAATGTTCCACGTGGAACATCCTTTATTGACATAGGCACAGGAGCGGGAATTCCAGGCATTCCATTGTTATTATATTTTGGCACGAACATCAATGGTGTATTGGTTGATTCAAATAATAAAAAGATTAAATTTATTGAGAAAGCAATAGGTGTTCTTGGTCTTGCCCACAGTACTATGGTTATACAGGGCAGAGTAGAGGAAATGGCACATGAAAATCAATATAGGGACAAGTTTGATTTTGCAGTAGCCAGGGCTTTTGCGCATCCGTATATGGCACTTGAATATGGATTGCCCTTTGTCAAAATAGCAGGTTGGTTGTATATATATTACGCTTCAAAGTTATATTCTACAAATTATAAAGAAAATGCAATAATAAGCAAAAACAATAGCAGAATGACGAATAATATTAATACATTGCACGATCATAAAGTAGCTAATTTATCACAAAGAAATGTAAAAGCACTTGTAGAGTATTTGGAAAAGCATTCCCATGCTCTATGTGGACATGTGGCAACTTTTGAAGAAGCTATGAATAAGGGCATTGATGAAGGTTTTCTTTTTATCAAGGATGGGCCAACACCGTTACAATATCCAAGAAAGTATGCTATAGTCAAAAGGGAGGTTGATAAGATAAGAGGGTAAATGAATGTATGAAGAAGATAAAACGTCTATCAATGTATATTATTTGGTATGTACTTGCTCTGTATTTGAGTGCGGTGTATGCAGAAAACCAGAGTAGCCTGCATAGTATAGTACTAAAAGATGAAACATTGATTGTACCTGGCACAGGTGCTTCAGGCATAGTAATCGGTATGCCTGAACGTGAGGTCGTATTGATAAAGGGCAAGCCTTTTGAAAAAACAAAAAGTGTTGTCCATGAATTTTTTAAAGATGTATTAAAAATAAATTCTCCATCACAGCTTCACTTTAATTATCTATATATATACAAGAGCCCATCAGCATTTATTGGAATATATAAAGAAAAAGTATCATTTATTGTAGTATGGAATTCCACTGGCATATTGATTGAAGGAATACCACTATCTAAGGGTTTACAGGCAATAGTATATCATTATGGGAATGAGGGCATGTTGAGTATTTCTGGGGCAGATGGGAAGATATGCATATATTCTTCAAAAGGAATAGCCTTTATTGATGATAAGAATGATAATAGCATTGATGGCATTATAATTTTTAAAGGTAATATGTAATTACTTTATTTATGCAATTGAATTGAAATGTTCCATTGTATCGTTAATATGATGAGCAACAATATCACTGATATGGTATTCATGATAAATAATATCATCAATTGAGTCCATTAATAGTTTCCTTTTATGCTCATTTGTTTCTTCCCTTAGTGTTAGGGATAAATTTTTTAACATGTTTTTATTAGATGAATTAATTATTTTTATAGGTAATTTTTCAAGATTCCCGCGTAACACTTTTACAGTAAAAAATTGAGTATCATAGATATATTGAAGAAGGCGTGAGTTTAAGATTGCAGTAAGAATATCCGGATCCAAATCTGGGCTAAGAGGGATAAATCCATTAACATTATTCAAAGTATAAAATCCATGAGGGTCTACAGCAAACGTAAGATGCTTGCCAATAAATTTGTATACTATTTTATTGGGAGTTAGGTAACAACTCTTTTCGGCAACCTGTTGTAATGTAGCCACATTGTACTTGAAATAATGACCACTAAAAGTAATTCGAAATTTTTCGACATCTTTGCCTACAATTATTGGGTCTGGATGCAAACTATCTCTGGTATTGCTTATGTGGTGTTCATTGTTTCCAGTAACAATTCCAAGAAAAAATTTTACTCTGTCTTTTAGTGTAATGTATGAAAGGGACTGAATATGTTCTAATAAGGCAACAGCTTTTCGTGAATAATTAATTGAAAATATATTTTGATATGATTCACTATACATATGTTGTGGTATTAGGTGAGCGGTATTTTTAGCAAGATTTATTAAAGATTTCCCGTGTTTTATATGTACAATATTTTTCTTACGAACATCTTTGCACGGCTCTTTTTGAATTGTTAATGATATCGCCGGTGCATATACTCCTTTAAAACAATCTCCCCATTGTACTATTTCCTTAATCACCGAAAGCGATAGTACTAGTTCTCTTGATTTCTGATGCGCTTTGATATTGAGATATGCTTCTGGAATAAGAAATGATAATATCCCATGATTTCGTAATAAAGACAATGACTTTTCAATAAATAGTGTAAAACTGTTAATACCACTTAAAGCTGAAATATAATGCTGTTTGAAATATTGTTTTTGCTCTTTAGTAAAATATGCACCCCATGGTGGATTACCAATAATAACATCAAATAGCATAGAATTGTATTGTCTATTAAAAAGATCGCCGGATGTAAGGGTGTCTTTATGAAATATGTTAGTTTTTCTTCCTGATATCTTTTGTATATTCCACTGAGCAATCATACAGGCTATAGGGTCTATATCATAACCATACAGATTGGTATGACAAATAATATTGGTAGATTCATTTTCAGGTATGCCAAGGTGTTTGTATAATGTTAATAAATATTGAAAGATATATATTAAAAACTGGCCTGAACCACATGCAGGATCTAAAATCCTCATAGTATATGGATTATCATAGTGCTGAAGTGCATTGTGTACCATATACTGAACAATTGCAGGTGGTGTAAAATACTGTCCTCTCTTTTTTTTGTCATCTGTATCTTTTAGCTGTTGATAAATATAGCCAGCAATATCGCCATATTGTATTATGTCCCATTTTTGGATTACCTTTAAAAGATCATTGCATGCTAATTTTCCTTGTTCAGATAATGGTAATGGAATTTCTCTATTAAAAAGTAAATATTCAAGTATTGTTTGAATGAAATTGGATGACTCTTGGTTTGCAATAATATCTTTTTTTAGTTGCCCTATGCAGTAATCGATATAATGAATGTTATGAGTAATATAAGAATCAAATTTGTTTTTCATGGTTACTATCGGTTATCAAGAATGTAAATACGATGTGTCCATATTTACATATCGATAGTTTCCAGAAAAACGATTAGCATTTGTGAGGAAACAATGCATGAATTATCAATTATGTCTAATGTTCTTGATATCGTAATACAGCATGCATCACGAAATGGTGCAACGAAGGTAACAAAAATTCATCTTCTGGTAGGGGAACTATCTGATTATATTCCAGAGTGGATGCAAACATATTTTGATTTTGTCAGTAAAGATACTATTGCAGAAAAAGCAGAACTTGTTGTTGAAACGGTGAAGGCATCGCTTGCATGTGATGATTGTGGGAATACATTCAATTTCAATAAAAATGATTGGCAATTCAGTTGCCCACAATGTTCTTCACCAAATGTGACCATTATTTCAGGGAGGGAACTTACAGTAAAAAGCATAGAAATAGAGGGATAATATGATTACTATAGCAATAGTTGTTGTAAGTGATAGGTCGTACAATAAAGAGCGTGAGGATCTTTCAGGGAAGGCTATTGAGAAGTGGGCACATAGCAGAGGGTATGATGTTGTAGAATATATCATTGTGCCAGATGAGCGCGAGATGATCGCACGCACCTTGCGAGACCTGTGTGCAAAAAATATTAATTGTATTCTCACTACAGGAGGAACAGGATTTGCTCATCGAGACGTTACACCTGAGGCAACTTCAGATGTTATTGAACGATATGCTCCAGGCTTTACTGAAGCAATGCGACAGGAATCACTTAAAATCACAAAACATGCAATGTTGTCACGGGCAATTGCAGGGATTAGAGGCTCATCAATTATTATTAATTTACCGGGTAGTCCAAAAGCTGTTGTAGAAAATCTTGAAGTTATCCAGGATGCGCTGCCTCATGCTGTGAAACTTTTGCAGGGGCAGGTTAAAGATTGCGCTCATGAATAAAATTTGATTGCATTCACAATTAGGTCATACCGATAGTATAAACAGAGTAGTAAATTTCAAGTCATAAAAATTGTAAATATCTCATAAATTTTTTTAAAACAAGTAGTAGTACTGAAATAAAGATTAAATGAAAGTATTTGTTATTAAATGATGAAATAACGAAAAAACAATGAATACAAAACAAAAGGATATTTTAGCTATTTTTTGTTTGTTTTTAATTTTGCCTGTTATTGTGACTGCAAAGCCAATTATTACGATTGATAGCATCGATGTAACTTCATTTCCAGCGATTAATATAAAAGGTATTATCAACAAACCAGAAAGCACTGATATTGGTGCAGTAACAAAAGAACATTTTACAGTTCTAGAGGATGGCACAAAAGTTAAGAATTTTGAATTAAAAACTTCTATAGCAGATAGTTATATTGCTGTTTGTGTAGATTCAAGTAAAAGTATATCCAAGAAAAATTTTTTAAAACTTAAAAAAATAGCATTGAACGTAATCAGTAAAAGCCCTGAACACTATAAGTTTATTCTGTATAAATTTAATGATGAGGTTGTAAAATTAGGTTCTTTTTTAGAAAATAGATACTATTATCATGAAACTATTGAAACAATACAGCAGCATGGTAAGCGCACAAAATTGTTCAACTGCTTGTTTACAGCTACAGAGGAACTAGCGCGTTATGAGGGGAAAAGATCCATTATACTGCTGACCGATGGGAGGGATGAAGGCAGTTTTATGTTACCAGATGACATTATCAGCAATGCCCGTGAACATTCTATCCCTATATATACAATTGTACCAGAGCGCTGTTCAAAGGCTGCGGTTGTTAGCCGGTTAAGCAAAATTACAAAAGGGAAGCTTCTTGTTGCTGATGCAGGGATAGAACATACTGTACTTAATTTGCTTCAGGGAGGAAAGTCATCCGTTATCCCATTTGAGATTATTTTCACATCCAAAAAACATGATAGTGCAATACATTCCATTGAAGTACAATTCAAATATAAAACTATTCAGGATAATGATACTGTACACGTAAAGTACGCAATAGCACGTAATACCTATTCACTTACTGATGAGCTTCCCTTTGTGGTACTTGCTGGGATTGTAGTGCTATTGATCATGGCGCTTGTTATAGTTATATTGATATTTATAAATAAATGGAGAGAGATAGTTGAGCTCATCACCATGCATAGGATACCAAAACCAATTCAGCGTTATTATTCCGTACTGTATGAAAAAGATGAAATGACAAAAAAAGAAGCAGATACATTACTTTTGGCAACATCTCCTGAATACAGTTATACAAATGCTTGGCTTGTTGAAAAAAGTGGCCCTGAAACAGGGAAAAAATTTCCTCTAATATGGGATGAAGTAACAATTGGGCGCGATAAGGAGAATACTATAGTAATTAATGATGATGCAGTATCCCTGAAACATGCAAAAATAAAAAAAATTGGAAATACATATTATCTTTTTGACTGTGCAAGCGATAATGGTACCTTTTTGAATAACAAGAAGTTATTGCGTCCCAAACCTCTCTCAGACTGGGATGAAATACAGATAGGAAGAACAACGATATTGTTCCGTGGAACAAAGATAAAACATTAAGTATATGTCCCTAAAAGTACTTCTGGTATCACCTCCGGTATTTGATTTTTATTATAGCTTTCACCGTTCTGAACCCCTTGGGCTTTTGTATATTAGGGAAGCTTTGTTGAGGTATGATTGGCTTACGGTAGATATGTTTGATGCACGGTGTAACAGCACCACAAAAATGATACCTACCCCACACATATTTGATTATCTGAAACATATCTATGTTAAGGATACTTCATGGTTTAGTCTTCTTTATGGCTTTAAACGATATGGTTATTCATTTGAAACAATATCAAAATTTGTTAAGGAACATGCGTATGATGTAGTATGCATTTCTTCTCTTTTCTCGGCATATCACCATGATGTTGAGTTACTGGTTAAAAAAATTAAAGAAGAAACCGGGGCGATAGTTATTGTGGGAGGATGGGCTGTATGGGCAGAAAAAACGGTAATTGAAAATGGCAGTGCTGATTTTTATATAAGTGGAGATGGAGATGTGATACTGCCTGAGATACTGCGTGAGATAGATAGCAATAATACATCTAGGTTGCCTAAACTGATTACTACTAAGAATTCAGAATATAACGAATTCTTTGTAAATAGCTTCCCCTCTCGTAGGCACTGGTATACCTACTATGGTGCACGAATAGCAAATATCATCTGTAGCAAAGGGTGTGTGTATCGTTGTGATTTTTGTTCAATACATTGTCGGTATCGTTACTATCAGCGGAATTTTGAATCAATAGAAAAAGAATTAGAATATCTGTATGCACACGGAGTGAAAATAGTCAATTTTGAGGATGACAATTTTTTATTCCACAAAGGATTTGCATTACAGTTGCTATCGCTTTTGAAATATTACCATAAAAAAGGAATGCATTTTTTATGTATGAATGGCGTAACCGCTTTCAATCTTCATTCAGTTTTGGATGATGCTCTTAATGCTGGATTTTTAGAATTTAACCTTTCCCTGGTTTCTTCGCAAAATACAGTAGTTGCTCAACATCACAGGCCTGATGTAAAAGAAATAATCAAAACTATTGCAAAACATTCTGCGGGGAAAGTAAAAGTGGTTGTGTATCTCATAGCGGGGCTACCGGGTTCTACTGTTGAAACCTGTGTTGAGGATATCCTTTTTTTAGCAAAGCTACCTGTTTTAATAGGATTTTCGCCTTTATATATGCTTCCCGGGCTTGAATTATTTGATGCTATTGGTTTACCCAAAGACCGAAGATTATGCAGAGGCAGTGCCCTGTATTATTTTGGAGATAATTTTAGTCGTGAGGATATTGCGGCATTGTGGAAACTATGCCGTTTTATAAATAGGGTGAAGAATCCAGCAACAATTGATGCAGGTGAGATGAAAGAGCATAGTGATTTTTATAAAAAATCCTGTAGAGAAAAGGTATGGTATTTTCGAGATAGCCAAGGTATGTGGCATGAAGGCTTTCAATTTAATGTAACCTTACCCCAAAGTTTTAAGGTATATGATATACAGGGTAATGAAATGCTTATTTTATAAAATTTTACTTTTTATACATTATAAAAAGATAATTAAATCCTCTTAAGAAGAAATTACCTTCTTGGGCAGCTTTGTGGTACTTGCCCATCTGCAATGTTTTGTTATGGCGCACTACTGCAATAATATCAATGGCAGAAAAATATTTAAGCAGTAGTAAAAACAGATGGAAACCAATGGGAACAAACCCGTCTTTTTTATTAAAGTAATCGCACACATACAATCCCATATACCGCTTTGGTTTTAATATTCTATGAATCTCCTTAATTACTTCCTCCATGGCTATGAAATAATCTTGTTCTGTGGCCTTTAATTTGCCTATACATAATGCTTCATTGGAGTAGGTGATGTTGTCGCCGTAGGGAGGGTCAATAAAGACAAAGTCTGCTTTGTTATTTTCAAGGGGCAATTTCCGTGCATCTGCTTTTATTATATCTTTTCGGTAGGGATGAATATCATAGCCCAGACATTTTCTGCCAATATCTTTGCAGACGTCAATGGTGGTGCCGCTGCCACACATAGGATCGACTACAAGATCGCCTTTATTGGTATAGCGCATAAGTAAATTCCAGATAACATATGATGGTGTAGCGCCAGGGTAGTTCTGATCCCCCTGCTGTGTATTACCATAATGCTGTGAAGGGTAATTCCATAGCGTTGTGGTTTGAATAGATAAAGGTGGCTTGAGCATATTTTTACATCCTAATAAAAAAAAGTTTATTTTAATATATCAAAAATTTTTCTCAATTTCAGATATATCATAAAATGAGAAGAAAATAAATAATATTTATGTTATAGCACTTAAAAAATAGGTATAAATTATGGAATACTTTGGAGGAGATATGGGTAACAGAAGTTCAGATTGTATTGCACAATGTTATGTTCTATACGGAAGTTATGTTCGAAGTATCATTAAAAGGTTTTACACAGATAAAGACGATATTGAGGATATTTTTCATGATGTTTTTCTTAAATTGCTTAACGTTGGGTTTTCCGCAGATCCACATTCATATAAAACCAAAAACTATATTGGGAAGGCAACACGACATTGTTGCATTTCACATATGCGTAAAAAGATTGCACGCCAAAAGAATTGCAAAGAAGTCTATACAAGTACTCTATGTGATAGTGATATAGTTGTTGATATATGCAACAAAAATATTGAAGACACAATAATTGAGGGGATGGTTGTCAGTACTCTTTACGATGTTATACATGAGCTTGAATATCATGAGCAAAATCTGGTGTTTGACAAATATTTTCACAATAAAAAATATGTACAGCTTGCTGCAGAGCAGGGAGTTCCATATTATAGCGTTAAAAGGAAGATTAAAGAAATTAATATTAAAATAAAACAAAAGTTAATGAATAAAGGTATTGTATAATAATAAAGGCGATAGCTATTGTAGTATTTAGCTTGAAATTTATCGATATCTATTGTACAAGTAGCTTGTTTTTACTAGCAAACAATACAACAATAGATATCGGAAGGTTTAACTTTGAAATATATTGTTACCCTGATATGTAGTTTCACAATTGTGTATGCGTTTTATGTGGTACTGGTTAATGTACTGAAACGGTTTTCCTATGCAGTAAACAGGTTATTTTCATTTATAGCTTTGCTTACTGCAGGGATGATCTTATGTTTACTTATACCTATTTATGTACCAGGTATTGATGTTACAGTAGTAACACGCTTATATTTTGCACTCATTATAATTATTAATCAATCCTTCTTCCATTATACACAGATATTCCCACGCTGGGAAAAAAGGAGCCCTTTACTCGTTATTATACTATCAGCAATTCCTGGCATTATTACTTTTCTAGTTACTATAGCAACCAATGGAATTATTCTTTCTGCTTCTTTGGTTGATGTTCATCTACAGTTTACCTATGGTCAATTTGTACTACTGTACCTGATTGTGTTTGTTCTTTATATATTGGGCACTTTCTTAACCCTATTCTACAAAGTGCGCCGGTTGGAAAATACCTCATTCAGATATCAGCTTTTTTATGTGTTTATGGGAAATCATGTAGGTGCGTTAATTATACTTGTGTCGTTTATTATTATGCCCTATGTTTTTCACCGCTATGAATATCACAGTTTGGGGATTTCTTCAGCAGCGTTGCTATTGTTATATATCAATAATTATGCTATATCTGATGAGCGGTATCTCAACTTTAAAGAGTTTTATCTTAAAATATTTTTTTATGCAATTGTATTGTTGTTCACTGTTTTTCCAACCTACTTGATTCTTATCAATAGTTACCGTTATTTTTTGGCAGGGGGACAGATACCTGCAGTTGCTGTTGCATTTTTAAATTTTATATATTTAATATTTTTTACCAGGGTTGTACAACCGTACTTAGAAAAATTTATTAAACAAGA
Source organism: Spirochaetota bacterium (assembly GCA_026414805.1). Taxonomy (NCBI): domain Bacteria; kingdom Pseudomonadati; phylum Spirochaetota; species Spirochaetota bacterium. The sequence goes on from JAOAIH010000001.1 coordinate 84,770, forward strand.
ATATGCCCATTTAGAAAAACGTTTTAACGATTTTATTCAGGCATTATCGCAAACTGAAGAATTTGAAGGCGATCCAACCTACTGGGACAGGTTCTTTACAACTACTATGGAATCGCTTGAATATTTATTTAATGTTGTTTTTGCAAGCTTTTTAATGTACAATGAATCAGAAAAAGCATATATATTAAGCCACACTGTAGGTCAACAGCCTCAATTGAAGAGGATATCCTTGGATGATTCATTAGTTCAATTATGCCAGACTGTTAAAACAACCATACATAAATCATTGTTCTATACTGATGCAATGATAAGACCATTTGATGATGTACTTACATTGATAAAAAATAATTCAATTGAAGTTATTCTTCCATGTTTTGACCAGTCAGGCAAGCTTATTGGGATTCTTTTTTTAGGGCCTCATAGAAAGGGGCGGCCATATACGTTTAATGAAATTGAGTTTATGGAATTGTACCGCGTGAAATTTAATAATGCACTCATTAATTCACTTCAGATTGAAGAGGTAAAGGTAAAACAGATAGGTGAACATGATAATTTAGTAGTAAGTGCCATAAAAAATTCAATTATACCAAGACAGTTGCCCTCTATTGAACATATACGAATGAGTTCGTTGTTTATGAACAATTCAAATTTAGGGGGTGAATTCTTTAGTGCAAAAGTTTTACATAAGAATGCGCTTGCTTTTTTAATTTCGGATTGCTCATACAGTGGAGTAGATGCTGCGGTACTGGCATTGGAGCTTTATGCTGCTTTTGAATCATTATCCTCAACCTATGATACACCAGAAAAAATAATGCAGTTATTAAACTGGGTAGTATGTACATCAAAATTTACTGAACGATATGCGACAACTTTTTGTTTTACCTTTAACTCTGAGACGTTATCATTAAAGTATATCAATGCTGCATTTAATCCTCTGATAATGTATGAAATTAATAATGACAGTTTTGTAGAATTAGATACAAAAGGTATACCAATAGGAATTGAAAAAGAATTTATTTATGAGTCAAAAGAATATATTGTTAAAGGACCATGTGTTGGATGTATTTACTCTAATGGAATCACTGGTGCTGTGAATCAGATGGGGCAGCCATATGCTGTTGGAAGAATTAAAGATTTGATAAGGCTCCATAATAACGAAAGCCCTGCTCTTTTAATCCGTCGTATCACTGCAGATATAGAGACATACACAAGTAATACAGCAGTTAAAGAAGATATAAGTATTATTATTTTTAGAATTGATTGAGGAAAAATTCCCTTTTTAATATATTTATGATGATGAATATTGATTTTGAAGGATTGGCAAAAAATATTATAGCACTATTGCAGGGACAGGAAAATGTTGCAATTATAATCAAAGGCTCACCTGATCCGGATGCTATAGCTTCTTCATATTTTTTCTGGAAAATTTGTACCATAATGCATGTCAATGCTTCAATATTTTGTTTCATGCCTGCATCTTTACCATCTAATAGAGCTTTAATTTCAATGTTTAACATACCGGTGAAAATTGTTGCAAGTATAAATGAAATAAAATTGAAACGATATTCGGGATATATAGTATGTGATTATCAAACAGCAAGGCTTGAAGATGAATTTTCTTCCACTCCCTGCATTATTCATCTAGATCATCACACTCCTGCAGAACATGATGTTCCTGCAAGTATTAGAATTTTAACAGATGAAGTATCGTCAACCAGTACGCTTTGTGTGCTGTTAATGCAGCATATATCCTTTTTATCGATGGACGATATTTCGGAGCTTTCTACTATATTGTATGTTGGCATAAAAACAGATTCAGATGGTTTTAGCCACATGAATGAATATGATACAGTGGCTATTGAATATATAAAACCATATTGTGATATAGCATCAATTCAAAAAATTGAAAATACACCATTAACTCCTTATACAGTTGCCCTGCTACAAAAAGCAATGAATAATGCTGTCAATTATAAAGATTGGCTTATTGCAGGTGTTGGATTTGTTGAAGAAAAGTATCGAGATACTATCGCCATAATAGCTGATTATCTTTTGCAAAACAACGATGTTGAGCTTGTTGTAGTATATGGAGCAGTCTACCATAATAACCACACTAAATTGGACATAGATGCATCATTTAGAACAAAAAATGAAGACTTTGATTTAAATGAGCTTATTAAAAATATTACTCCTGATGGGGGTGGACGTAAATATAAGGGAGCATTTCAGGTTCATATTGATTATTTTGTCCATTGTCCTGATCAGGATAAATTGTGGGAAGTGATAGAAATTACAACAAATGCTATTTTGCAGAATCAAAGAGACCATAGTTTTGCAATAGCTTTGCAGAGTAAATTTAAAAAACTAAAAAATATATTAAAGCAGCTATTTGGCTTTAAATAAAAATTAAAACCGGGGTTTTAAAATAACAAGCTAAACTGGAAACCCAGTTCGTATGATATGATCTCACGGTTAATACCATTTGTTTCCCTATTTCTGAATCGTTCCAGAATCCCACGCGCTATGCATTGTCCTTGTACATTTTTATGCATGTTTATTGTCAGGCTGGATGAGATACTGTAGAGATCATAGGGTTCAGGTGAAGTAAAATAGGTATAGTTATACCGGTTTAGCGTCATAAGATATTCTAACCTGAATATAGGCAGCGCTGTCAATGTGTACCAGATACTGAAAAAATCATATATAAAAGGGACATCCGTTTCATATATAGTTGAAAACGTATACCCTTTATCAATGTTGGTATATGGTGGTTGCATAGTCATATTATAGTAATAGATATCATCCTTTGCTGATCGCTTGTCTTCTTCAATTGGTATGAATTCATACCATTGCTGTGAGCGGTAGCTTATACCAAATTTTGTAGCTATGCTTGACCTATCCCACTTGAATGTTGTTCCAATACTTGGTGTGTGCTCATTTATCAGTATATTAGATGTGATTCGTAAATATTTATTAAACTGGTATTCAAATAGTGCTGTTGCTGAATGATATGGGAGGTTGGGCCTGTTTGGCCTGAAAAAGCCAAATGAAAATATCTTCATTAAATCGCAAGACAATGATGAGACTAGTGTATAGGTTACTACCTGCTGGGATGGTGAGTTAACACCATTGCGGTCTGATACTGAGTGGAGGCTGCTATTTACAAAAATTATAAATGGAGATAGCTCCCAGCTGATTGCAAATGATACATTGTCTAAAAGCCTGAAGTAGTTATTGTATTCTGAAAATGTGGTCTGGTTAACTACTGGTTGAGAAGATAACGTATATGTTACAAAATCACGCCCTCTGGCATAATTTGATCTTCCCTTAAAGAAATACCATGGAGGATATTGTAGTAAATTATATATTGAATTGGCAGATGCATTGCAGTAACGACCAGCACCAAATTTTTCTTCATAAAAGTTGATGGATTCACCTTCATAAGGGACGTTAATTTCATTGAGTGTACTACTCCTGGTATAATTAATTGAACAATTTTTTATGCTGGGAAAGTATGATTGGAGATTGATGGGCAATGAAAGTGTATTGGATAAAAATCCTTGTGTGGATCGGGTACGTTTGAAACCGTAGTGTAGCCAGTTATCATAAGGCAGTAGGTCTTTAAATTGATTTTCAAAATACGAAAATTCATACGTTATTGTAGGGTTTATAAATTTATAGCGCTGCAGTCCCAAGGCAAGTGAGTATTTTTTTAACCGCTCAATGAACCGGATTGTGTCATTATAAAGAAAGGGGATATGGAAGCCAGAGCTTATCTCATTTGATAAAACTGGATTAATATCAGTAACTGTACCTGAGTAGGTAAGGAATTCTTCAGATACATGTTGAATTCTGGGAGAAATAAAAAAATGGGTGAATTGATAATTGATATTTATTGAACATGATTGGCGCTGTTTTTTTTGTGTATTGTATCCTGATGTTAATGATTGGCTGTATTCTTTAAATATGTCTTCCTTAAATGAAGCATCCAGAAATATCCTGTACGATAAATCTCCCCCTACTATATCATGCAATGATTGTTGTAATCCTACTGTTGCTTGATGTGTTGTTTTACTTGTATCATTATCAAATGTATTAATGTCCTGATAATACGCCTGTCTGTTAGTGAAGTTTTCATAATTGTACAGTACATTAAGCTGTGGAATAGCTGTATCTGGTGGTGACAGAGTTGATGAAAAGTGGAATTGTTGTATATTGGTTGTTCCCCGTTTTGTAGGGCTAACCTGTTCATTGAGACTATCAGTCCTTGATTGCTCCTGTATGTAATCAAATGATGTGTGCCAGTATGGAAGAACACTGCAAGTTAATGTTGCCTGATTGTAGTCTTCGGATATATCATTATATGGCTGCCCTATCGTATAAAAATTATTTCCGTGTTTTTTCTTTACATATGATACGGTAATATCGGATAATACAGGTGTACCTGATTCAGTGCGGGTAATAGGTTTTGTTATTTTTACTGTACCTTCATACCATGATGCAGTGTCTTCAAGTGTCATAGGGTCACTGGTGTAAATATCATTAAGCCAGAATTCACCATTTGTGGGAGTGGTATTTTCAACTGAAACTGTGATGGCAGTTATCCGTTTGAGATCAGGTTCTCCTTCCTTTTTTTTAAACTGTACGTTTGTATTCTTGCATTGGAGTGATAATACAATATCTTCCCAGGTATGCAGCAGTTGAGGGGTGTAGGAATATTCCAGGTAATCACTGTCAGATGAATGTATACGAAATGTAAGAATATCCCCTGGTGTAAAACTTCGCATGTTAATCCAGCTATGTATGTTGCGATAAAAACGCAAATCCATGGGTTTATGAAATTTTCGCTTGATAGTAGCTGAACTAATCGCACTATATGTTACTTTGAGAGCAGATTCCATAGTTTGGGTGAGTTCTTTTTTGGATTTATCGCCATAGAGACTTGTATACACGTCGCTTTTTATGCGCGCAAATGATTCCTGTGCATAGTCTGTATCATTAAATGAATCAATGAGTGTGAGTTTGACTTTATCTGTGTTACTGCCACTTATCCCATCAATGCTATCAACCTGCCAGTGCATGGTAACAAAACGTATTGTATCAATAAGGATTGTACCTGAAGTTGCTGTTGCTTTGTGTAATATCAATCGAATTGAATATATTTTTTTCAATATATCATAAAACGCATCTGGATTTGTAGCATATAATGAGGGGTTGTTTTTATTCACATAGATACGGATGCTTTTCCATGAGGTATCTGCCAAATTTACTGAGAGAGGAGATGGTAGCCCAGGGATTCGTATGTACTGTTCTCCAGTATCAAGCATACCGTTGTCATTTAAGTCTTCGGTATTGAGTACTCCATCGCCAATGGTGGTGGATGATAAACCTGGGCCTGACCCTACTGTAGTTGGGAAAGATGGATTATTAAAAATATAACCTGTATCTTCGGATATATTCCGGTTAGTATCATAATCTAAGAATCCATTACGGTTGCTATCTTCACTGTCAAGGATCCCATCCCCGTCGCTATCTTCGTTTATACTGCCAATATCGCAATAAAGGTCAATGGTTCCTGTGCCACCAGTACTGCGATACCATATCTCTACATATTCAATTGTAGAAAGATCAACTGGTTTGGGCGATAATGTACGGGTAACAATGGAGATATACTCACCTGTGCTGAAGTCAAAATTTAACCCTAAAGACCGCTGGGATTGTTCTGTTTGTATGGATTCCGCTATATGCCCTGTGGCAACATTGTACGGACCAGGCTTTTTTGAATAGGGAACATTAATAGGGGTAAAGTTTAATCCGTACAGTGTTTGGGGATTATTAATATCACGGTAGAATTTATAATAAATTCGCGCACGATCGTTCTGTGTAATACCGGCTGGCAATGAACCAAGTATCCAGTCTTTCTCGGACATTGACAGCGTAAGACCTGAATAGATTGATTCAAAATCATCAATAAGGCCTTTGCCAAAAGTGTTGATGCTGTGATAGCTTTTTGCAAATTCTGCATACCCTTTGAACATTGCAGGCACTGATATATCAGAATTGGTTATGTTTGATGCTAAGGCTGATATATCATGAGGGCTGAACTCTACTGTGCTATCGGCTTCAATAACAGTTGTTTGCGTTGGTTCGTTCCCTAACAATGGAACAGTGGATGCCATGCCCTGTGTGGTATACAGGATTGTACCACCTACATTAATGTTTTTGTTGAGAGCATAATCAGCACGCATGCCACCGATAAACTGCTGTGCCTGCCCTTCAAAGGGAAGATACTGGTAGCTTACTTCAATATCGGTTTCAGGTGTTATGACTGGATTGCCAGAATTGGTGAACTGGAAAAAACCTGATGTAGGGTCAACGCTGTATAGACTTTCTGCAATCTGTATGCCATTAATTTTTACACGTACTGTGTCAGGGATTATGTTGACGTGTTTAAGCTGAAACCCACGTGACTGGCTGTATCCTGCAATGCCAATTTTATACTGTGAAACTGTAAACGCCTGCTGATTTTGTGATTCAGTATAGATAATTTTTTGTGATTGTGCAGGCAATAGACCTTTAAAGGGTTCGCGCAGCTTAAAAGTGATAGTACCAGAATTATAATCCACATTAAAATTGCCTAATTTTTGTATATCAGATTGAGACATTGGGAAAAGGTTATTGAAAAAAGATATTTTTACATCTTCAGCACGTATATTTTGTAAGCCTGTAGAGTATATCCCGCGAATTTCATAGATGTCTAAATTTAGTGTACCGTCATTATTAGTGTCCTCACCGGGATCAAGGGTACCATTAAAATTGACATCTTCGTGAATTGACGGGCCATATTTAATAAACACGCATATTTTGCCTGGAAATTGTGGGTGTGTAGTGATTGCAGAAGGGTCAGAGGTTTGAGTGCTTCCACCATTACGCGTATATACTGCAAATATTTTTGCTTGAGGTTTAAAAGATTTTAATAGGGCGATAGTACCTGTGGAAAAGTTTATGGTGTAATCAGAACCCTGTTGCAATCTTCTGAAATATCCCAAAATAATAGAAGGATCATCCCATTTGCGAAGTTCCAGCAATCCACTTTTACTTTGTGTGATAGCTTCATCAGCATACAGTTCAAAACCAGAGCTATCGATACCCACAGGATACGGTGTGTAGGTAGAAGGGATAGCAGGTGTTGAAGTCCAGGTAATGGTTGTATAATAATTTGTTGGTGGAGTATCACTATTATCATAACGCTTGAAAGGTTCCAACTGATAGTAGGTGGCTTTGGTATACTGGTATTCCTGCAATGTAATGCTTGCGCTTGAGAAGTTTCCCTTAAATCGTTCTATTTCGCTGACTCCCTTTGCAACGGAGCCAAATGCTTTTAATTGCAAGTTACCCTTTTTAATAGTAAAATCAATTCCCATACCTTTTGATGAGGTATCATCGTATACGGCATATTTTGATTTGTTCACTTTAATGGTTATATCACCAGCATTGATTTCACGCAACACTTCATCATCTTCTACAGCTTTATATTGCATAATATAGGTGTTGGTACGCTGCTGGCTGTCATGGTCTATGTAAAGTGTGAGTCGTCGCCCTGCTTTCCCTTCGATATGCAACTGCATAGTCTGTTCGGGACTAAATCCTTGTTGAATTAATGTTGAAGTGGGTTTATCCTCATCAAATCGCTTATACTTATTGTTAGTAAAAAAAGATTTTCCATATTTAAGGTTAAGGTTCATTGATCCATAGGAGAGGATATCATAAGGCTCTTCTTGTGATAAGGTTTCAGTGCCGGGAATGGTATATTTGTAATGAGGATCAATGATATATTTAGTCCAATCACCCTGATTATATTCAAAGGGTGATTGTGTGTCATCTCCAACTGCTGGCACTGTTTCAACAGGGACATCTGTTTTTTTTTCTATTACTTTGTATGTTGAAATGTATTCATCTATTAATTGTCTAAAAGAGGAAGTTGGTTGTTGGGAAATGACTATGGCAGTTGCTGATGTCAGCAGTACACCAATAACGATGATATTGGATAGTGATTTCATGTGTTATAATAAAAAGCATGTATGGCACTGGGAAATAATACTATTACCACATCTTGCTCATATAAGGGTAAGGATTAATTGGCACCCCTCCCAAACGTATTTCATAATGGCAGTGACTGCCTGTGGCCGAACCGGTTTGGCCAACATAGGCAATAACCTGCCCTTTCTGGATATTCTGCCCTGGATACACTATTATCTTGGAACAGTGTCCATATATTGTTTCATAGCCATATTTGTGTTTAATCCTGACCATGTAGCCGTAACCGCCACCCCATGATGATGATACCACTACACCAGGAGCTGTCGCACGAATTTCTGTGCCCTGAGGCGCTGCTATGTCAATGCCAGAGTGGAAATCTCTTCCAAAACCAAATGGCGAACGCCTCCATCCAAAAAGTGAGGTAATGTGGCCAGGATTAGGTATTATTGATGGTGTGTCGTATATTACTTTATTACGGACATCAATGAAATTCTTAATTGTTTTAACGGTATTTGTGGTGCAAATTAAATCTTTTTGAAGAGCGCGCAGTGTTTTTACTTCAGAGGGCAGAATTGCTGAGTATTGTCGCATTGCAGGATCTTCAACCGGAATCATTGATGATTCCCATATTGATTGTGTGTTGTTATTATTGGTTGCTAATTCATACAAATCTTCGATGTCGGGTTTTATGTCATCTAATTCTTTTTCCAGTTCATTTGTCAATTGTTCAAAACGTATGAGTTGTGACCGAATATCTTTGTAATTTGACATTAATCGCTCTTCTTCCCGTTTTACTGCAGCATTTTTTATTATGGCATAGGCAGATGTAACAATAACTATAACCATTAATGAACTAAAAAAAAGTATTGTAAAACGAGAAATCTGAAAATTAAATATCTTCTGTTCATTATGCGGAATGAACATTATTGTCATTTTTTCATGGCCATGTTCAAGGAATTTGTCCCATTTTTTGGCCCATTGCTTTTTTTTAAGATAATATTTTTCTTTGAGCTGTCGCTCAATTTCACTCTTTATTATTTTAAGCTTTACCTTCATAGTTCCTTTACAAATACTATCAGTGTATAATGATTTAGGGCAATGGTTAAAAATGTAGAATAAATTGCAATAAAAATTAAATATGCTATTATTGTATTATATCGTATGAAAAGCGTAATTTATGCAAGTTTTTTTTGTTGCTTGAATGATGTCAAAAAGATTTGCTAACGAATATGGAATGTAAACGATGCGGAACATGCTGCAATGATGTACGACTTGCCGAATCACCAGAAATGCTTAAAAAAGCCTATGAATATTGGCGAAAACTCCCTTCAGTTGACCCAAAATTTTCAGAAATATACCTCATTTACCCCATGCTAACATTTAAATATGAAAATCCCTCTGAGGATTTACCTTACCATTATGTATGCAAGCATTTTACACGTGACAGCAATGGACTTGGTGTATGCAGTATATACCAAATAAGGCCTCGCATGTGTAGAGATTTCCCTTATTATGAGGGAATTGAACTGGCACATGAAGAAAAGATAAGCCCTTATGAAGGATGTGGGTATAATGAATAACTATGCTTAAGATTATAGAACATCCAGCTTTTTTGATTAGATATTTCTATTTCAGGGGGCAATCTGGCAATTGTGTGAACCGTATTGCAGGCTTGAAAAGTATGTTCTATATGCTATGCTCTTTTTTTCATATCTAAATTATTGTAAAAAACGCTTGTATTAATAGCAAGGGCAATGTATAGTTTTTCAAGGATTAAAAAATGGTGTGTAAATGAAATCTGAAAATAAAGACAAGCTTTTAGCTGTATTGTTTTATACACTGGTAGCTGCCTATTCTTACCTGGTATTGACAGTGGGTTCTGGAAACGATATTTTATTCTGGTCGTATGAAGAATTAATTTTTGGGATTGTAATTAGTATCATTTTGGCATCTGTCACCTACTGGCTTATACCAATAAAAATTACCGGAAAATTACTGAATCCGTTTTTTTATGTGGGGATAGTATTATATTTCATTGGCCCTTTTTTTGTAGCGCTTTTGATAGCTAATCTGGAAGTACTTTACAGAATTATTACTGGGAAAATTAAACCCGCTATTGTAAAAGTTGATCCGGAAATTAACGATGAGATGGGTGTGTATCTACTGGCAAATTCAATAACGCTATCGCCTGGAACACTCACAATAGGTGTTGATCCCGAAAAACGAAAATTATTCATTCACTGTTTGTACTGGGATAAAGCAAAGGAATATTCTGCTGTGCCAAAAGATGTTGCAGGTTTTCTGCACTATTTTTTAAAAAAGCTTTTTACATGAAACAGGCGTATATATGTATGATTATAACTCTATATTTTTGATATCTGCATTTCTCTGTATACTATATGTATGCATTATCGTTATACGGATTGCATTCAGCCATAACGTCCCTGAACGGATTGTAGCGCTTGATACAATTAATACATTAATTATCGTTATCATGATTGTTTTAGGTGCTGCTCAAAAGAAGGCCTTGTATATTGATATTGGTATAGTCTATGGGATTATCTCTTTTATTGGTACATTATATATTGCCCGATATCTCATAGATGAGAGGAAATGAATGGACGCTTTGATTTTGGTTTGTATGGCAATTGGTTTATTTGTTAATGGTATGAGCATTATTGGGCTAATGCGCTTTCCTGATATATATACCCGCCTGCACGCAGCTACAAAAACTACAACATTTGGAAGTATTTTTGTGGTTTTAGCGATAGTTATTAAAAATATATTTTATTATGACCCCACCAGTCTCACAATTATTATTCATAGTATTGTTGCATTGCTGGTTATTATATTTACTAATCCAATCAGCGCTCATGCAATTGCACGAGCATCATTACTGTCGGGCATTAAGCCTGTGGGCGTTATAATTAATGAGTTTGACTATAAATCCCAGATGAAAACCGCTGATGAGCTTGAATTGGAAAAGGTGAGTGAAGGAATCCCGGATGAAGGTGGTATGGTATGATGTATTATTTTTTTCTGGTTATTTCAATAGCACTAGTAATAACTGCACTGCTTTCAATATATTTTCGTGATCTTCTTGCAGCAATAGTGAGCTATTCGGTCTTTTCATTAGTACTCACTGTACTGTATTTTCTCCTTGATGCGCCTGATGTAGCTATTGCTGAAGCTGGAATTGGTGCAGCACTGACCACCTGTATTTTTGTTATCGCAATTAGGATGACACGGAGAAGGGAAGAATGAGGCTTTTAAGTGTTGTAGCTATTGTCATTATATTTGGGTTTTTATTTGTTGGGATACTTAACCTTCATCCAGTGGGGCAGGCTATTGGGAATCCGGATGTATTAAAGGAAAGGCCAGAGTATGGCATTGATGTCCAGGGCGTTACCACTATGGATGATTATTTTTTACGAAACGGACAGGTAGAAACAAAATCAAACAATATTGTGGCAAGTGTAGTATTTGATTATAGAGGATTTGATACATTGGGGGAAGCAACAGTATTATTCGTTGTGGTAAGCAGCATTTCAATGCTATTCTTTACATTCCTTAAGAGCAAAAGTATTGTATCAGCGGGTGTACCTCCCGCAGGGCAGTTCCCTAAAATTGAATCACGGATAATAACATTTGGAGCTTTTATCATGTATATCATGATATTAAGTTTTGGTGTGTATCTAGTGGTACATGGACATCTTTCCCCTGGGGGTGGTTTCCAGGGTGGCTCGGTTATGGCTTCTGCTACTGCGCTTCTGCTTATAAGTTTTTTAATTACCAGGCATATGCAACGCACTCGTAAAATATTTTCATTCTTTGAATCATTTGGATTAACAATTTTTATTGGTATCGGTTTTACTGGAATTGGAATATCATTTTTATATAATTTTCTAGCGCACAGTGGCGCTGCATTTGGAAGGCTTATCCCATTTGGGCCCAATCAGGGTTATCTTATTTCCGCTGGAATATTGCCATGGCTGTCACTGGCTGTGGGTATTGAAGTATTTTTTGGATTAAGTCTTATACTTGTGACGTTATTCCATGCATCGGGAGTGAAAAATAATTCTTTGCAACGGTAATGCTATGGCAGCTATTGTACTTTATGTAACATTTATTTTACTGCTGATTATAGGGATAATTGCTCTACTGTTTAAACGAAACCTTATAAAGATTGTGCTTGCATTTAACATTCTAGACTCAGGCATAAACCTTTTTTTTATTACACTTGGCTATCGTGAAAATGCTATGGCGCCCATTTTCACTTTAGCGCCATTTGATTATGTCTTCACCATGGTATTGCCAACGCCTCAGGCTTTGATATTAACCAATATTGTTATTGGATTTGCCACTACTGCACTGATGTTGGGTGTTGCTGTACTTACCTATAGAAACAACAATACAATGGATACACGAAAATTACGTGGAGTTGAAGAGTATGATTAAACACGTGCCGGTATTACTGGTAACTATACCGCTTCTGGTTGCATTTATGGTGCCAATGATTGGTATGGTTAATCGTACTGCACGTACAATTATTGGGGCGATAGCTCTTGTTATTATAATGGCAGCATCTTATTATATTGCTGGTGATGTTTTGCTTCATGGAAGGATTTTTTATTATATGGTAGGTTCTTCTAATCCGGAAGTTGTTACAGAACATGGTTTAACGTTCCCAATACGTATAGGGTTGAAAATTGACCAATTTTCGCTCTTTTTTATTATCATGGCAACAACTCTTGTATTTATTTTTTATGTATTCTCAACGCAATATATTGAGGAAAATGATAGGAAAAATTATTTTGTTGTGCTTTTTATAAGCATGGTAGCGGGTATGATGGGTTTGCTTGTTGCAAATGACCTGTTTACATTCTTTGTATTTTTAGAAATTCTTTCAATTTCATCGGCTGCTCTGGTGGCTTTCAGAACTGAACGAAGGCATCCGCCGTATGCTGGGTATAAATACATGTTTGTGAGTGCAGTGGCAACTAGTTTCTTTTTGTTAGGAATTGCTTTTTTATATGCTCAGTATGGATCATTCAATATTGACTATCTCAAAGAAGCTTTACGGGGAACATTCTTAGATAAAATTGCTATTATACTTCTCATTATTCCACTTGCAATGAAATCAGGCGTTGTTCCTATGCATATGTGGATACCTGATACCTATTCTGAAGCTCCTGCCCCAATAAGTGCAATGGTAAAATTAGCAAGTTTAATTTGTCTTTATGGTTTATTCAGGATTTCCTTTTCTTTTGGATTAAGCCATGCTCATGTTAGTTATCCTCTTGGAATATTATTTATTGTGTTTGGAATATTATCAATGTTTGTAGGGGTAACTCAAGCGCTGGTACAAAGGGATGTGAAACGCCTTATGGCTTTTCACGCCGTTTCGCAAGTTGGATATATGCTGTTAGGTATGGGTGTTGGATTATCAGTGATTAAATCAGGTGATGCTTCTTTTGCTCTTTTTGGAAAAGTAGCTATGATAGGGGGACTGCTTCATGTAGTTAATAATGCATTATATAAGGGATTGCTGTTTTTAACATCAGGTATTTTGGTACGACATTTTAAAACACGTAATCTGGATGAAATGCATGGCTTAGCACATTATGATATTTTTACTACAGTAGTGTTTATGATTGCTGCCCTTGCAATATCAGGGATTCCACCGTTCAATGGATTTATATCAAAAATTATCATTTATGAATCTGTTTTCCAGTACAATCCAGTGTTGACATTGATTGCAATATTTGTTTCAATTTTAACGCTGGCTTCATTTATGAAAGTTTTTTACAGTGCTTTTCTTGGTATGCCCTGTGACAGAATCCCAAAAGAACAGCCTATTTTGATTAAATGCAGTATGCTTTTGATTTCAATATTTATTATAGTAATTGGTATATTCCCCCAAGGTATATTAAAGATATTGATTGAACCAGCTATTAATGCCTTAATCAATTTTCAGGGGTAAGGTAATGAATATATTTCAAGTAGAATATCTTCACTGGACACCACTGTTATGGTTGGGGATTTTTTTTGTGTTGTTTATTGTAATGATTATTGTTGGAAAACTTTTTTTCAGAAATGATTATAATACAGTTGATCAGCAAAGCTTGCCTTTTTACTCGGGGACAAGTAATAAAATGCTCCAAATGATTACCGCAAGCAATTTATACTGGGGTTTTAAGCATGCTCTGGATGTGTATTTTACTGCTATCAAGAAATTATTCATAAGTGATGTTGAAGATTTTATTCAATGGTTTATTATAATAATAGCGTGTATGCTTCTTTTAGTAACAGGAGTATTATAGTGAAGATAAATTACCGCCATTTGAAACGTTCCTTATGGGCTTATCATTTGAATACAGGGTCATGCAATGCATGTGATATTGAGATTTTGGCAACACTTATGCCTCGGTATGATATTGAACGCTTTGGTATAAAACTGGTTGGTACCCCACGTCATGCTGATGTTTTACTTGTTACTGGAACTGTAACCGAAAAGATTAAAGAAAGCGTCATTCAAGTATATCAGCAGGTACCAGAACCCAAGTTGGTGATTGTCATTGGAGGGTGTGGTTCAACTAAAGGTGTGTTTCAGGAGTCCTATGCAATGGCTGGACCGGTTGATGAAATAATTCCTGTTGATGTGTACATACCCGGGTGTCCACCAAGACCTGAAGCTATAATTTATGGAATAGCAAAAGCCTGGGAAAAATTGGAAAAATTCCAAAAATGAAGTTACTATATATATGCCATGGGTACTGAATCTATTATAACAGCTTTACAGGAAAAATTAGGAAGTCATATTGTGGCATCTAGGGAAAAGATTAAAGAATATGCAAGTGGTGTTTCCCGCATTACACTATGGATAAGTATTGATAGAGAGTCATTTCATCACGCTGTGGGGATTTTAAAAACCCTTGGAAGGTTACATATATCTACACCAATGCCCTACAAGGAGTATGAAGACCGCATAGAACTTATATATCCTTTTGCTTTGAAGATGAAAGATGCCAGGTTCTCTGAGGTAATGGTCATTCTATCAGTAGATGTCCCCAAAGAAGATTTAATGGTACGCACAATTACCGATATTGTCCCTGGGGCTCTATTTATGGAACGAGAGGCTATGGAAATGATAGGAGTTGCAATTGAAGATATACCTGACCCACGTAGGCTTTTTACAGGTAATTATTTGCCAGATGGTTTTTATCCACTAAGGGAATCAGGTAAGAAGGAAATATTACCATGAAATCAGATATATACTATCCGTTAAATATTGGTCCTGTACATCCTGCATTTAAGGAACCTATTAAATTTACTTTCAGAATAGAAGGTGAAAAGGTTATTGGAGCTGATATAGAATTTGGGTACACGCACAGAGCCATAGAAAGAGTTGCTCAGGAAAGAAATTACATCCAGATTATCTATCTTTTAGAAAGAGTCTGTGGTATTTGTTCTTTCTCACATCCAATGGCATATTGCCTGGCTATTGAGGATGTAGCTGGTATTGAGGTTCCACCACGTGCAAGGTATATCCGGACTATCATTGGGGAGCTTGAACGCCTTCACTCTCACTTATTGTGGACGGGGGTTGCAGCTCATGAAATAGGATTTGATACGCTGTTTATGTATACATGGAATATACGAGAAAAAGTCCTGGATTGTTTAGAGGAACTTACAGGGAACAGAATTAATTATGCAATGCTTACTATAGGAGGTGTACGCCGTGATATAACTGCAGAAAATGCAGTAACTATCAATCAGATTCTAGAATACTATGAGGAATTATATAATAGAACTTCCGAAATATTACTTGATGATTTAACGCTGAGAGCAAGAACTGAAAACATTGGAATTCTGACTCTGGAGCAGGCAGAGCGTTTATGTGCAGTAGGTCCAACAGCTCGGGGTTCGGGACTTTTGAAAGATGTTCGATTTGATTATCCTGTGAATGCATATTATGAAATACCTTGGTTAAAACCTGTATCACCTAAAGATATTGGGAAAGAACCTATTGGTGATGTGTATGACAGGATGGCTGTTCGCGTATTAGAGATAAAACAATCAATCCAAATCATCCAATTTTGTATGGAAAACCTTCCTCAAGGGAATATTAATACCGGTGAAAATGCTGTAAAGATGATAAACACTCTAAAGAAGCTTGAAGGGGAAGGAATAGGCCGGTATGAAGCACCACGTGGGGAAGTGTGCCATTATGTTATACTGGATAATCAAGAACATCCTGTTCAGATTAAAGTAAAAGCTCCAACATACTCTAATGGTTTTACCTGGGCACCAATGCTTACTAATATTGAGATAGCTGATATTCCAATAGTTATTGCTTCAATAGACCCATGTGTTGCATGTGCTGATAGGATGACATATATTCAATCGAATGGCAAATTGATCACAATGTCGTGGGAAGAATTGCACAAAAAGAGTATACAGAAGTTCAAAGAGGCACGCAGAAAATGTTTGAGGTAATGTATATAGCGATAGCTATCACTATCGCAGGTGTGATTGTGGGGCTTTTTCTTAAAGGTATAGATAGGAAACTTGCAGCGTATTTGCAGTCAAGGATTGGTCCACCTATCGCACAACCCCTGTACGATGTAATGAAATTAATGCATAAACAGACAATTGTACCATCGACATCTGTACGATGGTTATTTAATGGAGCACCATTTGTTGCGCTTGTTTCATGTATAGTATTATTCTTATATATTACCCTACCCTATATGTTTTATATTATGGGAATGCACAGTCCCCTTCACGGTGACCTTATTGTTGTCATCTACCTTGTTCTTATTCCATCCATTGCAGTTATCAGCGGTGCATTTGCATCAGGATCTCCATATGCTTCAATTGGTGCGCAGCGTGAAATGGTTCTTTTGATGAGTACAGAGTTGCCAATTGCAGTTGTAGTGGTGAGCATTGCATGGCATGTAGCTGATAGCTTGTATAATCCGTTTGCATTACAATCTTTTCTTGAATATACAGTATGGCATAAAGCGGGGGCATTTGGAATTCTGGGCAGTATTTTACTGTTGCTTGCAATGATGCTTGTTTTACCTGCTGAAATGTCTAAAGTACCATTTGATCAGGCCGAAGCTGAAACTGAGATAGCTGAGGGAGTGCTTGTAGAGTATTCTGGTAAGCTGCTGGCATTTTTGCTTTTAACAGATGCATTTAAAGCATTATCTTTATCAATTCTGATAATTATATTGTTTTTCCCCTATACAATTTCAAGTTTGTTTGGAATATCGTTTACAATTGGTAATTATACTATCACCCCATTAGTTGAAATACTTTTTCTTGTATTCAAAATTATCATTGTCTATAGCTTTGGGGTTACTATTATTAGAGTAATTATGGCTCGATTAAAGATTTCGCAAGTTGCAAAAGTATTTCTTTTTGCAATTTCAGCAATAAGTATTATCGGAATGGTCTTGATTATGTTAGACCCTAAGATGAAAATGATGTGACAGGTGTACTATGTTGGGAATGATATATAAAGTAGTTGAGCAGCTATTTTCAAAAAAGTCTACAAATTTTTTCCCTTCAAAATATATACTGGAAAATACAGAGTATGCTCTGAAAAGCGGTTTACTACATCCGACTGTTGAAGTCAAAGATGGCTTCAGGGGCAGGTTGAAATATGATTTTGAAAGCTGTACAGGCTGTGGATTATGTAACAAAGTATGCCCTGCTAATGCTATTGAATTATATCCTGCTCAAGTAAATGCCAAAAAAACAAAAAGGATCGTGATTTATTTATCACGGTGTACATATTGTCAGGAGTGTGTTAATATATGCCCTAAAAATTCAATTCAGATTACCAAAGATTTTTTTATGGCTGGTTATAAAAAATATGGAAATTCAATGGTTGTTGGTTTTGAGCACAGAGAAAATTATGAGATAAAACAAGAGGAAAGCTCAGATGTTCAAAAAGAAGGAAATTGAGATAAAAGTAAAACTATATAGCGGGCTTCACAAGGAAGCTAAAATTGATCATTATAACCCCGATTTAGGATATGTGCTTAAAATTCCAAAGGGTGCTCGGGTGAGGCATGTTGCAAAACTGTTAGGATTACCTGATATTTATTCACTGGCATATTTTTGCAATGGGCAGCGCATAGGTGTTTTCAAAAAGTTGCATGAAGGTGATGAGCTTTCCTGTTTTAGGCCTTCGGGCGGTGGCTGATATTATAGTAAATATTCGTCCTCTCTATGGCTCAATGATCTGAAAATACTAGATTGAGCACCTTTAACTGATTTGTTAATTATTTTTAAAAGTTCTTTTGTATGATTTCGTTTTGTAAGATCCTTGTAAGGACATTCATTTTCAACAGGTGATAACATACATGCACTGCAATATCCTTTTACTTCAGCCTCTGTGAGAAATGCTAGAGGACGTATAATCTCCAATGTGCCATTAAACATTTTTAATTTAGGCGGCATGGTAGATAGTTTGCCATGATATAACATATTCATAAAAAAAGTAATTATAATATCATCCTGATTGTGACCAAATGCTATTTTTTTACATCCCAGCTCGGCTGCGGTCTCAAATAAAATTTTTCTTCTAAACCATGAACAAACAAAGCAAGGAGAGGAATTTTTTCTTGAAAGATCTAGCGTTATTTCTTTAATATAAAGAGGTATATCGTAGTTGCAACAGTACTGTTTGAGTCTGTCAATGCTTTTACTATTGTGAAAGTTTTTTACTATTACATGGCAGCAAAACAAATTATAATGTATTGGTATATGCTTTAAACGTCGGTGTAATGCATCCATCAAAACAAGTGAATCTTTCCCTCCTGAAAGAGCTATAAGAATATTATCATTTGCTTCTATCATGTTATAGGTATTAATAGCTTTTCCTACAATCTTCAGTAATTTCCCAATCTGTTTATCCTTATGGTTCATATAATAAAGCCTTGACGGAAAGGGTATTGTATGATTTACTAGTGTTTAGTACATTATATGGTGTCAATACAAATTATAACTAAATAATAATGAATACAGAGGTTTTACTGATGGCTCGTTGTATGATAGTTGATGATTCAAGTTTTATGCGCCGAATTATTAAACAGACATTGGAAGAAGGAGGTCATGAGGTTGTTGCGGAAGTAGATAATGGCCTTGAAGCTTTGGAAAAATATAAAGAAAAGAAGCCTGATATTGTTACCATGGATATTACTATGTGGGGGAAAGATGGACTGGAGGCTATTTCTGAAATAACCAATAGTTATCCAGATGCCAAAATTATTGTGATATCAGCGTTAAATGAAAGAACTTTGAAAATAAATGAAAAAGACATCAAAGCCAAAATATTTTTAACCAAGCCTTTTGAAAAGAAAGAACTTCTGGAAGCAATAAATAAAGTCCTTTAAATTGCTATGGAAGAACAATTTTTACAATTATATAAAAAAAATTCATCTGCAGATAGTGCGTATTTAATTGCTGATGGGAAGGTGTTTTTGTTTGTAACTGAAGCAGATAAGTATATATTACAGGGCAAAAACCTTATTGTTGGTGCTACTGAACTAGTATTAGAGTCAAAGAATGGTGAATCTATACAGAGACTAGAAACTGCGTTAGCAGTTAAAGGTACAACTATAAAAAAGATCCCTACTACAACACTTTTGCAAGGATTAGAAAACAATGCATTTGCCATGAACCTTGCAATTGTTGAAGCTAAAAGTGTAGTTTTGACCAATGAGATTCTGAAAAGAGATTTGCAACTTGATGCTCAGCTAACTAAAGAAAAAAGCATTTGTATGGAATATTATATAATTATCCAATCTTTACAAAAAGAATATGATAAAAGAAGACTGCCATGGTTAAAAGAGCTCATTGATAAATACAAAACTAGTATAATATTTAAGAAAGGTGAGGCTTTTACACGATCTACAGAAGCTATAAGAGTTGAAACTCCCAAAGAACTATCTTCAAACACCATTGAATTTCCACCTGGATCAATGTTATGCCAAGAAGGCAGTGTTGGAGATTTTATGTATATACTTGAATCTGGCAACCTGGAAGTTTTTATACAGAATGTAAAGGTTGCAACAATTTCTGAAAAAGGTACAGTTATAGGTGAGATAGCTATGCTTCTATCAATGCCTCGTACTGCTACACTTAAAGCTCAGAATACAGTGATTGTTACTAAAGTAACACGTGAAGATTTGAAAAATACCTCCTCACCAAAATTAATTCAGATGCTGTTAGTTTCCCTAGCAAAAAAGCACCATGCAAATATTGTGCATATTGAAGATATTAACCAGAAAAAGGCTCTTGCTTATGCAGAAAAAAAAGAACAAGAGCCACATAAAACAGATGTACATCGTTATTATAATGAACTATCTCAGCTAAAAAGCTCCTTAGAAAAAATCATCCACAACAAACAAGCTGATTATCTAGAGTACATACTTAAAAGATAGATAACATTATTCAAATTCAGCTAATACTTCGCCTTTCTTTAATGATTTCAACCAGTTCAGCTCTGCCTTTAAGTGGTTTTCAAGATATGTATACACGTGCAATTGAGAAGCAGGGGATGTGTTTTTTGATTCAGCGTCAATCTTTTCGCGCAGCGCGTTCATCTTTTCTTTAATATGTTCTACACGATCTTCAATAAACTGTTCTCGCTGTTCTGGTGAAAGTGAATTTAAGAACATAAGTACGATGTCGATATCAAAATGAATAAAATTATGATCAAAGTATTGTTTTAACATCTTTTTATAGTATTTTCTTCCTTCTGGAAGTATCTGGTAAATATAGCGCTCTGGATTCCCACCTTCTTTTTCAGTTCCTATTTTTTTAACCCAGCCATTATCAAGGGCTTTCTTGATAGCATAGTAAATAGAACCAAATTTTATATCCACATAGTCTTCCAAACGTTCAACTATCCTTTTTTTGATTTCATAGCCATATAAATTTTCTTCCATTAAAAGCCCCAATATGGTAATTTCAATTTTCATACTACACCTCTTTATAAAAATTTAATTATTTATTTTATAATACTAATAATAGTGTTAAAAAGCAATAATAATATTGTATGTGTATATAAATATTTTAAAAATAATTTAAATTAAATTATATAAATATGAGTTTATATATAATATTATTTAATATAGTTTAATTTTACTATTTTAATAAAACATATAATTTTTGTTTTATCTTGATAATTGTTTTAATGCCAATCGTATAATAGTTTCAATATTTGTTATTTCAGGATTTTCTTTAATTATTGATGTAACAGTTGAAGTTGCAATTTTTTCTTCAAAGCCCAATGAAATTAAAGCTTCAATTGCATCACTCATATAAGGAATTGTAGCAGATTTATTTGAAAGAATGGAATCTAATTTTTTTAATTTTCGTTTTAATTCAAATACTATTTTTTCACTTTTACTTTGCCCAATACCTGGTATTGATTTAAATGCTACAATTTGTTCATTTTTCACTGCTGATACTATCTGTTGTGGGGTCATTGAGGATAAAATGGAAATTGCGATTGAAGGTCCAATCCCTGATATTGTTAGTAACAGAGAAAACATCTGCTTTTCCTCTTCAGTGTTGAATCCATAAAGAGAGATAGCATTTTCTCTTACGACCATGTGAATATATAATTGTACGTTTGTTGCAGTATTGATTTGTTCATACGTTGATAAAGGGATATGTATCTCATAGCCAACACCATTTACATTAAGAACTACAACTGTTGGTTTACACGAAAGTATAGTGCCTTCAAGGAATGATATCATAGTATGTCACTTTTCTTTTTTAACTAATAAAGTGTTATTACGTGATGAATATCTGGGTAATGCAAGACAATGGCATAAAGCTATGGCAAGAGCGTCAAAGGCATCATCATGATTTATATGAGAAGATGGCTTCAGTATTTTTTTTATCATATTAGCAAGTTGTTCTTTTGATGCACGTCCGTAACCGGTTATTGATTGTTTTACCTGTAAGGGAGTATATTCAACATAAGGTATGCTTTGCTGAATTAACAATAATTTTATCACTCCAATAACTTGGGAAACGGGTATGGCTGTTGAAATGTTTTTATTAAAAAACAATTTTTCTATTCCGCATGACACAGGAGTATATTGAATAATCACATCGCTGAGAAGATTATACACCCGTAATAAACGATTTTCGTCATTTGATTTTGTTTCTATCACGCCACAATCAATATATGAAAATGTGTCATCGATGACGGCCCATCCACAACGGCCGTAGCCTGGATCAATTCCTAGTAATTTTGCCACAAATAATTAACTCATAGTGTTGATGATATCGTCAGGAATATCAAAATTAGAGTGAACATTTTGTACATCATCATGATCTTCCAATGCTTCGATAAGACGAAGGCATTGGGATGCTTTTTGTCCTTCTAAATGTACTGTTGTTTGAGGGATGTACGTTATTTCACTATTCAATGTTGGCAAGTTGTGTGAGCGGATTACTTCCAGAATATCGTTAAATTTTTCTGGAGCTGTGTAGACGACAATTGTATTATCTTCGGTTTTTATGTCCTCAACATCATAATCAAGTAAAATTTCCATAACTTTATCTTCGGTAGTTGCTTGTGCATCTATGTTGATAACACCTTTTTTGTCAAAAAGGAATGATACACATCCGGTTTCACCTAGATTACCGCCGTTTTTTGAAAATATTGTCCTGATTTCAGGAGTTGTGCGGTTTTTATTATCGGTCATGCAATCGACCATGATTGCCACTCCACCAGGTCCATATCCTTCATAACGAACTTCTTCATAGGTTGATCCTTCTAGGGCGCCGGTACCTTTTTTAATAGCTCTTTCAATATTTTCCATGGGCATATTATTTTCACGTGCTTTCAACACTGCGGTGCGTAAACGTGGATTACTGTTTATATCATCCCCGCCAACACGAGCAGCAACTGTAATTTCGCGTATCAATTTTGTAAATATTTTTCCTTTTTTGGCGTCCTGTGCTGCTTTTCTGTGTTTGATATTTGCCCATTTAGAATGTCCTGACATACGCTATCTCCTCATCATGCTATTTTTTGGAAATTTTTATGCAGAGCGCAAACGAATAGTAAAACCATACAAGTTTTTGTCATTAATAAAATAATCACAAAATTGAGACAAAAATAATTTTTTCAATAACCTTTTGAAATTTTCAACTGTATTTTTTCAATTTTTTTTGTGGATTCACGGATCTTTGTACCAGTAGCGATAGCTTTTGTATACCAGTCAATTGCAAGCTGATATTGTGAAATAACTTCATATATTGAAGCGATTTTAAAATATAATTCTCCGGTATTAAGTTTACTATATTCATGATCAAGACGGCGTAATTCGAGCTCATTGTTACCCAATTCATCCATAAGAGATTGATATTCAGGGTATAGGGACACATCCTTTTTATCGAGCAGTGTTGATTTGATTGTATTAATTTTTGTTTTAATACTTTCAATGTTATTTTTTTTATCATCTATGGACTGTTTCATGATATCTGATATTGCTATTGCCTGTAAATAATGATCAATGCTTTCTTTATAGTTCAAATCCATACTAGATATATCGCCCAATATGGAATGAGACATGCCTTTGCGGAAAAGATCATTGGAGTTATATAATGATAGACCTTTATTCAATGAAGTATATGCCAATTTCATGTCTGATATTTTTGTGTATGCTAGGTAGCCCAGTGCAAACAATACTGCAGAATCATCAGAATTCCTGTTAAGATACAATTGATAAAAACGCGAAGCGCTTATGAAATCATTAATTGATTCATAGCAGTTTGCGGCAGTAAGGTATAATTCTGGAGGTGTCTGATCCCCTTTTGCCTGTATGTAGCGATTGAGATGATATAATGCTTTTTTTTTATTTTTTCCAGAAGCAAGACTTAGCGCTAATTCCAGAGAGTAGTCATAGTTATCAGGATTTATTTCATATGCTTCTTCTAAAAAATTTAGATAGGCATCAGTTTTGTTAAGACGTTTAAACAGCTGTGCAAGGGAATAAAAAATGATATGGTCTTTTTGGCTTATGGTAGTAAATCGCAAAGCTTGGAAATAATGCTGTATAGCTTCATTGTATTTAAAAATGCTCTGGTAACATAAAGCTGCATCAATATGTAGAGTATAAAGGGTGTCATTGTTTTCAATAAAATATGGTTGCAGTTTTCTCTCAGTAAAAAGTTTTTTAAGATCTATACCTTCTTCAATTTTTTCAATTGCAATATATGAGGTAGGTATTTTTTTATCAAAACTTCGGCTGGTATAGATTTTGTTCAATTGAGATTGTATCAAGGGAAGGGCATCTGTGAATTTTTTTTGCTCAATAAGATTACGATAATCCTGCCCGTTGCTATTGTTATAAAATAACAGGATTAAAAATGTATAAACAATAAAGGTATATATATTATATCTCATGTTCATTGTAGTAGCTGTTTTGTAACATTATCGGTTGGTTAAAAAGGTATGTTAAAATAAAAAGAGCTATCGTCTAATCCGTATTTTTGGTAGCTGTCGTTTTTTAATTTTTGGTGCACCTTCAGGATTATATTTATTCTGCACTTCTTCAATGCTATGTGTTATAAGCATTCTGACCACTTCTTCTGATTTGTTAAGTACGTCTATCAATATCAAATTTTCATCTTCAGAAAAATCATTCAGGAGATATTCCTCCATTGTCATGCCTTTTTTAGGATATCCAATCCCTATGCGTACCTTGGCAAATCTGTCTGATTTTAACGCACGGGTTATCGATTCAATGCCGGGATGCTTAAGCTTTGACATAATTGAGTCAATTCTTATTTCACCAAGAGGGAGGGTGGGATCCTCCAATACACATATAATATCGCGTACATTTATGCGAAGAAAGGAGGCAATATATAACACTGATTCGCCTAGTAAATTGACAAAGGTTTGTGGTTTGAGCAGTACAACATCCTCACCGCAAATTTTTCCACGTCCAATAATAGATTTTTTCTTTTTTATACGGATGTCGATATTCTCGTTGTTTCCAAGAATATCGACAACCTTAAATCCAATATTTTG
Source organism: Spirochaetota bacterium (assembly GCA_026414805.1). Lineage (NCBI taxonomy): Bacteria > Pseudomonadati > Spirochaetota > Spirochaetota bacterium. The sequence continues at coordinate 109,887 of JAOAIH010000001.1, forward strand.
TCTGTTATTGAAATATTCTTCGCCTGGATTTCCAAATCCTACGATTAGTTTCAATTACATACTCCTTGTGATTGACTGTTACTGCTGTTCTTCAGCAGGTTTAACTTCTTCAGCAACTGGCTGTGCAACCTCTTCTGCTGCCTTGTGTGGTGCAAGGACAGCCAGAACTACAGAATCGGGTGTACTGAGAATTTTAACGCCTTTTGGAGCAATTATATCCTTTACATGTATAGATTGCCCAATTGCCAGATTTGTTACATCAATTGTAATTTTTTCCGGTAAATCTGCAGGGAGACATTCGACCTCAATTTCACGTTCTATAAATTCAAGTATACCACCCTGCTTCACACCCACAGGAGTTCCAACAACTTCAACAGGCACCTTGGTAGAAATAGCTTCGGTCATTGTTACTCTGAAGAAGTCTACATGCAATATTTCATCTGTTATTGGATGACGCTGATAATCTTTGACAAAGGCTTTTACTGGTGAATCAGGGTTGTCCTTGATATCAAGGTCTATCAGCACATTTTCGGAAATATGCCCTTTGAAAATTTTAAAGAAGTTTTTCTTCTGAAACATTATGCTTTGTGATTCGCCATGTGCATAGAGCACTGCAGGAATGTACCCTTGAGCTCTGAGTCTATGATTGGCATTTTTTCCGGTTTGGGTCCTTATTTCAACTGGTAAAACGTGTGCTTCCATATCAACCTCTTTCAGATTATTTAATATACATTATAGTAAAAATGTTATAAAATTCAACAATAAATTCCTGTAACTATCGGATAAACAATGAGCTAACAGATTCACCGTTATGAATGCGACGTATAGCTTCACCAAATAACGGTGCCATCGATAATATTTTCATATTTGGCAAAAGTTTCTTTTCTGGGATATCGATTGTATTAGTTAAAATAATCTCCTTAAAATCTGCTTTTTTAAGCTTTTCAGCTGCATTTTCAGATAAAACAGCATGAGTGGCAATACAGTATATATCCTTTGCACCGTTTTCGCGTAGGGCATGAGCTGCCTGTGTTATGGAGCCTCCGGTGTCGATCATGTCATCGATTAATATACAGTTGTGGTTTTTGACACTTTCTTCACCTATGATATTCATTACCTCAGATTTGTTAGGTTCCGGCCTTCTTTTATCTACTATCGCCAATTCTGCCCCAATATTTCTTGCTAAAAATCGTGCGCGCTCTGTTCCACCCGCGTCTGGTGATACTACAGTTGGGTTTTGGATGTTAAGTTCCTTCACGTATTCGATGACCAGAGGTGAAGCAAAAAGATTATCTACGGGGATATCAAAGAAGCCTTGTATTTGGTCAGAATGTAGTTCCATGGTGAGTATACGGTCAACCCCGGCTGCCTGTAACATGTTTGCAACTAATTTTGCAGAAATAGGTACACGTGGCTCAACCTTTCTGTCCTGACGGGCATAGCCATAATATGGTATTACGGCGGTAATTCGCTGTGCTGAAGCACGCATGGCTGCATCCACCATTAGCAGCAATTCCATGATGTTGTCATTTGCAGGGTTGCTGGTGGATTGAATTAAAAAAACATCTACGCTACGTACATTTTCAAGAATCTTGACGGATATTTCACCATCCTTGAATTTTTTAATTTCAATTTCGGAAAGCTCAATTCCTAAATAATGAGCTATCTCCTGAGCTAAGGGATAGTTTGATGTTCCAGAAAACAATTTTATTGGATATATCATAACAAACCTTTTTTAAAATACTATTTTTGTGAGAGTATAGCTTCTAGTTTTGATAGCTCTTCTTTTGAATTAATACCACTTCCTTCAAGTGGGTCAGAAAGTTTAATAATTTTGACATTGCTACCAGTATTGTGGATGTAGGTCAATGCATCAGGAAGATAATATTCGCGCTGTGCATTTTCAGTGGTTACGGTTTTCAACCCCTGAAAAAGCAGCTGCGACTTGAATGCATATGTACCAGTATTGACCTCATGCAGTGCTTTTTGTTCGGGGTCTGCATCTTTTTCTTCAACAATTTTCAACAAATTTCCCTTTTTATCACGCACAATCCGACCATACCCAAAAGGATTATCAAGTTCCATTGTAAGAACCACAGCACCAGTGTTTGGTTCATTGGCTGATTCAAAAAGTAATGAAAAAGTTTTGGGCTTTATTAAGGGGACATCTCCGCATGCTACAATGACAATCCCATCATAGTTGCGCAATACATCTTCTGTTTGCATTACGGCGTGTCCAGTTCCCAGTTGCTCTTTCTGCCAAACAAAATGAACCCTGTTCCCTATTGCTTTTATAACATCATCACCTTTATAGCCAACAACCACTATAATATCCTCTTCTTTTAAGCCTGCCTTAGTAAGATTATCAATTACATGTAGAACAAGTGGTTTGCCCCCTAAAAGGTGGAGTACTTTGGGCATTTCTGATTGCATTCTTACTCCTTTTCCGGCAGCAAGAACAATAGCTTTACACTTACTGTCCATAAATAGTTCCAAAAATAAAAATCTGAGGTGCCAGGATTCGAACCTGGGAATGCCGGGACCAAAACCCGGTGCCGTACCGCTTGGCTACACCTCAATTATTAAATAATATAGTAAAAATTTATATTATATCATTAATAATTTGGCAAAAAAAACTTGAGAAAACCGTGATTGAATCTGTCCAAATACATTTTCAGCTCTGACTTTATCAAAAAATAGTGCAAAAATTGCAGATCCGCTCCCAGTTAACTGAACAAACTCAGGCTGATAGTGTTTTAAAGTATTATACACATTTACAAGCTCAGGATAATTGGTAAATATTGTATCTTGAAAGTCGTTTTTAAATACATTCAGCAACGATATTACATCTCCATTATACCACAATGACAGAATATCTTCCTTTAAAGAAGGCAATTTGTCCGGTCCTCTTTTAAGTGAAGTATATGCTTCTTTAGTATTACAGTAAATTTCATCATATACAATAATTGCATACGCTGGAAGTTTAATAGGATGCAGTGGTGTTACTATCTGGCCAATTCCTTCGCACAATGCAACATTACCGTTTAAGCAGAAAGGGACATCTGCCCCTATTGTATGAGCTATCGCTGAAAGTTGCTGTATATTAAAGCAATTCAAAGAATTGTTAAGAAGCAACAATGTTGCTGCAGCATCTGCACTCCCGCCTCCTAACCCTGCCTGTGCGGGAATATTTTTTTGTATGGCGATAGCAACTTGCAATCCAATACCAGCATGGCGACAATACACATCAACAGCCCTTGCAATGAGATTTTGCTCATGTGGGATATTTTCAACGACAGATGCGTTGCGTCCACCTACACATTTAAGTGTACATATAACAGAATCAGGATTGCACAATGTGCAATGTTCAAGTTGTAAAAGATCAAAAATATCTACTTTTGCCATGATGCTACAGATATTGTGGTAGCCATCAGGCCTTTTATTCAAAACTTCAAGATGAAGATTTATTTTTGCGTAGGCTTTTATGCTATCAATCATTACTACCGCTAAATCATAACAGAATGGCAAATCTATATTTTAGCTATTTTTCTGTCAAGCAATTAATAATTCCAGGATAATTGCCCGCACTAATTATTTTCTAGATAGCTTTTTATGGCCTCTTCAGAAGTAAATCGGGGGCAAAACCCCAGAACTTTCTTAATTTTTTCTGCATTCATAGATAAGGGATATTGAATATATGTCAATTGACCTGGTCCAAAAGGCAGGAGGTGGAGAGTATACAATGCTGAAACAATTGGTTTTATAATGCTAGCAGGAATTTGTACCAAGTGTTTCCCGGAAATCTTTGCCATTTCATCATAACGCAATCCTTTGTCTGCAGCAAGATTAAATGCTCCCCGTACATTTTTTGTTAAAGCTAGATAAAATGCTTCTGCAGCATCATCTTCATGGATAAATTGCATGATTGGGTTACAACCTTTAAATCCTAGTATAAATGGTTGCTTCAGTGATTTTGCTACTGCGCTATTACAGTGAGGACCCATAATAATGCAGGGACGCATGATAACAACTTTTACTTTGGGGTTTTCTTTAGCAAACTGCTCAACTTTATGTTCAATTTCAACTTTGTTTATGGCATAGGTAAAACCAGGGGTTGGACGCAATGGTGCTGTTTCATCAAGAAAATCCGGAGTATAAGATATGCCAAATGCAAAACATCGGTCACTTTGTGGTTAACAAAAATATCAGTAAGTTTTTTGCTATCCCGTATGTCACAATGTTCGAAAACAAATGGGGATGGAAGTGGATGTGATGGTGTGATAATATCCGTGCAGATAATTTTATGATAAAATCTGGATTTTTTAAGATGCTCAATAACTCTTGAGCCAACATACCCAAAAGCTCCAGTGATAATTAGAATTCTTTTTTTATTTTTCATAGTAGGGTTTCACCAATCATGATTTTTACAGATTGTACTATAGCATTATGACTATTATCAATTACTTTTTTTTATTTTTTATTGTGATTTGTTAAATGATGAATACTATTCTGTATATCCAATAGCTATACAGGGTAGTATCATTTACTATAATTTATATATTGATATGTGACGGGATACGAAGTATATTAATATAATTAAGTATTTAAGAGGAAACTTAATATGTTAAAAACAATTGTAGTAAATGTAAAAAATTCATCCCACCATAAAATAGAAGATATTGTACCTAACATTAATGGTATTATTAATATAGAACAAACAAACAAAAACTACACTATACTGTACGATAGCTCCGTTACCAATCCATCCCAGATATTAAACCAACTGGAAAAAGCTGGATTGTATGTGGAAAAAGATATGCTGCAGGCTTCTGTTGGTGGTATGAGTTGCGTAATGTGCTCAAAAGCTGTTACGCACTCAATAGAGACTTTACCAGGCGTTCTGGATGTTACAGTAAATTATGCTACCGGGAAGGCTACTCTTATTGTCACTCCAAACACTATCAGCGTAAACGATATTAAAACAAAAGTTGAGGAAGCCGGATATCAGTTTCTTGGGTCCGATACAGTTGATCAGAAGAGTTCAGGCATTCGATTGATACAGATAATTACTGGTATGGTAGCAGGCATTGCATATATGGTGATGATGTATTTCCCAACTGATGTTAATTATTGGATTATGGCACTACTATCTACACCAGTATTTATTTTTATAAGCTATCATATTTTTATTCACGCATACACTGCACTACGACAAGGGCTTTTAACAATGGATGTTATGTATGCGTTAGGAATTGGGGTGTCTTTTAGTGCTAGTATATTAGCAACGGTACATGTATTGCCTCATGAGTTTTTTGTTTATGAGACAGCGATATTCCTTGCAACATTTCTTACTATTGGGAAATATCTTGAGGATAGGGCTAAATCCAAAACGTCTGCGACCATTAAAAAGTTGCTATCGCTCAAACCTGATACTGCTGTCGTAATACGCGATAACGAAGAAATTGAAATAAAAAGTGAAGAGGTCATGGTAGGTGACTATGTCATGGTTAAACCTCAATCACGCATTCCGGTGGATGGTGTGATTGTACATGGTGCGGGGTATATTGATGAGTCAATGATAACCGGAGAATCTGTGCCAGTATATAAGAAAGAAGGTGATAGAGTTATTGGTGGAACAATGAATAAGAACAATGTGCTTGTGATACGCGCACACGCTTTGGGTGCTGATTCAGTTCTTTCCCGAATTATAAAACTAGTAGAAGAAGCTCAAGGTTCAAAACCTGCAATGCAGCGAGTTGCTGACAGGGTTGTGGGGTATTTTATTCCTGTTGTCTTGATTATTGCGATTGTAGCAGCTGCTATATGGTATTTAGTCAGTGGAAATATCATGTTTTCTTTTCAAGTATTTGTAGCAGTGATAGTAATAGCCTGCCCCTGTGCATTAGGGCTTGCTACCCCTACAGCTGTTACTGTTGGCCTTGGCAGAGGCGCGGAGTTAGGGATTCTTGTTAAAAATGCTGAAGTGCTGGAAAAGGCAGGTAACGTCACAACTGTAGTTTTTGATAAAACGGGGACTCTTACCACTGGTGACTTACGTGTTACAGATGTTATTGCTGCATCAGGTGATGAAGATTTGCTTGTTTCGCTGTGTGCCTCACTTGAACGGTATGCACAACATCCTGTAGGAGATGCGATAGTAAAGTATGCAAAGGATAAAAGCATTCATTTCCAAGAAGCAGAGGAAGTGCATGTGGTAGAGGGCAAAGGCGTGATGGGTAAAGTAGAGGGACAGGGGGTTGTTGCAGGGAGTAGTGATTTTATTAAGGAACTTGGGATAGATATTGGAGCTATCGAACATAGTATTCATACGTTTGAGGATGAGGGGAAAACAGTGATGATTGTTGCAGATAGACAACCCTTGGGGATTATAGCATTGCGTGATAAACCACGACAAGAGGCTTCGGCAGCTATCCACAGGCTTTCAGAGCGAGGAATTACAACAATTATGATAACAGGCGACAACAGGCAGGTAGCATATGCTATTGCTGGTGAAATTGGTGTAGATACTGTATATGCTGAAGTTTCTCCTGAAGAGAAGATGAAGATAGTAGTGGATTTACAAAAAAAGGGAGAGATAGTTGCGTTTGTGGGAGATGGGATAAACGATGCACCAGTACTGGCACAGGCTGATATTGGCATCGCAATGGGTACAGGTACTGATGTTGCAATTGAAGCAGGTGAAGTGGTATTACTGCACAATAATCTTTATGATATAGTTACTTTTTTTGATTTAGCGCTGAAAGTTATACAGAGAATAAAACAAAATATCTTCTGGGCATTTGCGTATAATATGGTACTTGTCCCTATTGCAGCAGGTGGGTTATATCCATTTACAGGTTTTTTAATAAAACCTGAATTTGCAGGGGCTGCAATGGCATTAAGTTCACTTACCGTTGTAAGCATGTCGCTTGCACTTAAAAGATTTCAACCGGTTCAATCAAGGTAATCAAGGTTTTTACCGTGGAGCTATTACAATCATCAATATGGTATACAATGCTGCTATAAGTTTTACCCAAAGATTACCACTTGACTTTTAAAATGTATTATGATATGTCACTATCGATAAATATGGATGTTTGCATGTACCATGATTTAAAAAATAAAAATGCAGTGATTACGGGTTCTGGTAAACGTAACGGGATAGGATTTGCAATTGCCCGTGAACTGGCGCGCAATGGTGTAAATGTCGTTATTGCTGATTTAGGCAAAGGCACAATTGGCGACACCACTATGCAGGCAGGACAGATGGAAGAAATGAACATCTTGGCCAATGAATTGAAAAGGGAGTATGGCATAAATGCCTATTCCTTTCCGTGTGATGTTACTAGTACCTACTCAATTAATGAATTTGTAACTAAGGTTACTCAGGTTTTTGAATCTGTACATATATTGTGCAATAATGCAGGTGCAACATTTGGTGTTCCCAGTGCTATTCATACATACGATGAACAGGCCTGGTTGAAAACTATTGATGTTAATCTTCATGGCACATTTAGAGTGAGCAGGGCAATAGTTCCACTCATGAAAAATGGTGGTTCAATTATTAATACCGCTTCGCGAGCAGGTAAATTCCCAGCGATGTTTAATGGTGCATATTCGGTTGCTAAAGCTGGCGTAATAATGCTTACCAAAGTTATGGCAAAGGAACTTGCGGGAGCCGGCATACGGGTAAATGCTGTATGCCCTGGTCAAATTAATACTGATCTTGAGCGTTGGCGTTTTGAGCTAGAAGCAAAAATTTTTAATACAACTCCCGAAGAACGGGAAAAGGTAATGTGTCAGAGCATTCCAATAGGCAGGATTGGTACACCACAGGAGGTGGCCAGGCTTGTAGCATATTTAGCATCTGATGCTTCATCATATATTACTGGGCAGGCCATTAATGTATGTGGTGGGCAATTGATGGAATTATAATGTTGTGGAGGTTTGTATGTTAAACGGGGCAAAACTGGTTGTTGACGCATTATTAGATAAACAGGTTGAGTATATATTTTCGTTAAGTGGGGGGCACATTACTCCAATCTATGAACATCTTGAAAACTCGCCAATAAAAATATTTGATACACGGCATGAGCAAGCTGCAGTGTTTATGGCTGAGGCATGGGGACGTTTAAGCCGTAAACCTGGGGTTGCGCTGGTGACTGCTGGCCCTGGATTTACTAATGCGCTGACAGCAATAGCAAATGCGCGATTGTCCAATGCTCCACTGTTGCTCATTGCAGGTTGTGTTGGCCTTGAGAGCAATGATAAATTAGATTTACAGGATATGAAGCAGTTGCCGGTCATTGAACCAATGGTGAAAAAAGCCTTTGTGTGTCAAAAGCCTGAGCGAGTGTATGAATATATTGATATGGCGTACCGCACTGCATGTTCAGGGAGGCCTGGGCCAGTATATTTAGAGTTGCCAGTTGATGTACTAAATGCAACGCCAGATGAAACAAAAATACGAAGAACAAATACAAGTGTTGTTTCTAAGCCGTGCGATAGCATCGCAGCCTTAGATGTGATTGAAATATTGTATAAAAAGAAAAAGCCTATTATTATTGCAGGGAGTGGTGCATGGTATGCACATGCTTCAAAGCCCTTATTAGAATTTATTGAACATACTGGAATTCCTGTCTTTACCAATGCTGCCGGCAGGGGCGTTATACCAGATACTCATCCTTTGTGTTTTGAGTCATCACTTGCAATTAGGCCAGGTGCAGCACTGTTTGCAAATTTTAATGCTGACTGTATTGTACTATTAGGAAACAGAGTGAGCTTGTACTACATTTTTGGTGATATCTTTAATAAAGAAGCTACTCTCATTCAGGTTGACATTGAACCTGAGGAGATTGGGCGCAATAGAAGTATTCAAAAAGGCATAGTAAGTGATATAGCAGCTTTTATGGAAGAGTGTAACCGTATAATTAAAGAAAGAAAAATACACCTTAAAGAAAAGTATACTGAATGGGTAAATGAATTAAAAAAGGCTGATGAGGATAGCAAAAAGCAAGCGGAGCAACATTGGTTAAGCAATGCAGTACCAATACATGCCATGCGCGTTGCCTATGAGGTAAACCAAATCATGAATAGAGAAAATGATGTAGTGGTAAGTGATGGCGGTGATGCACAAATTTGGATGGGTATGACGCGAACTGTAAAACGTGGTGGAACATACATGGACTCAGGTTTATATGGGTGTTTGGGTGTTGGCATACCGTTTGCCAATGCTGCAAAGCTGTATTATAAAGACGCAAGGGTATTGCTTTTTACCGGTGATGGTTCGCTTGGATTTAATTTTATGGAGATAGAAACTGCTATTCGCAAGAATCTGGCAATTACAATAGTTGTAAGCAATGATTTAGGATGGGGAATGATTCGCCACAGCCAGGTTTTGCGGATGGGCCATCCGGTAAAGGATGGAACATATATTGGTAATATACCCTATCACAAACTTGTGGAAGCGTTAGGTGGGAAAGGATATCTGGTTGAAAAACCTGATGATATTACACCGGCTATACATGATGCATTGGCAAGTAATACAGTAGCGCTGGTCAATGTTATGACCGATCCTGATACTATCAGTCCTGGAAGTGTTGCACTTGCTAATTTAGGCGGATATAAGGCATAATCACTTTGAAAAAATAATATGTAAAGACATAATGAAAAGGATAACACCAAATACTCGGCGTAATGTTTCGTTATCAAGTGATACAGCTATCTTGCCGCCAATATAACCACCAATGACAAACCCCAGTGCAAGGGTGATAGCTACAGGAATATTGACATTTCCTGATTTATAATATTCGTATGCTGCAAGTATTCCAATAGGAGGAATCATGGCAGCAAGGGTAGTCCCCTGTGCCATATGCTGAGTGAAATGCAATATGTATATGAGAGCAGGAATCATAATGATCCCTCCACCAATACCCATTAAACCACCTAAAATGCCTGCTGAAAGGCCAATTATTGTTGTTATGAATAACATGAGCTCTTCTCCCAAAAAAAATATATATTGACCAATGAAGCAGGATGGTATGGTAGTATGTCAAGATATATATGGCAATGCGGGAGAGATCATTGAAAAGATCCAGTATTATTATAACCTGTGAGCATGCTACCAATCGCGTTCCTAGAAAATTGGTGGGTGTAATCGATGACACCACAATACTTGCAACACATTGGGCGTACGATATTGGTGCGCTACAAATGGCGCGTATTATTGCCCAGACGTTAGGAGTTTCATTGCTATATACTACAGTTACCCGGCTTATAGTTGATTGTAATAGATCAATAGGCAGTGATGAACTTTTTTCAAAATTTGTAAAAGACAGCAATATTTTTTTAAAAAATGAGATAGTTAAGCGTTATTATACTACATATCGCAGTAAAATTGAAACAACGGTTAGTACAATGATGCAGAATTCGGATCTGGTTTTTCATATTTCTGTACATTCTTTTACACCACAGCTCAATGGTTTTAAGCGCTACGCTGACATAGGATTGCTCTATGATCAGTACAGACCTGTTGAAAGTATATTTTGTTCAAAAATTAAGGAGCATATTGTGCAACTGTATCCATTACGTGTTGCATTCAACTACCCATTTCGTGGCTGTGGGGACGGTGTCACCGTATGGTTGCGGAAGCTATATGGCGAAAGTTACTGTGGGATTGAACTTGAAGTAAATCAAGAGATTTATTTTCGCAGTAAAAGGATGTGGACAAAGGTGGCAGGATGTATTGCCCATGCAATAGAGTATGCTGCGAATTCGATTCTACTACTTACAAATGGTACTATTAAGAGGTCTTTCCAAGCCCACGAAGAAAGAGGGTTTTCGTTTTAAGGCCGGATTGTTTTGTTAAATCTATGATGGTGGGATTTTCTGTCATGATGCTGGAATAAATTTTTTTGTGGAGACTATTTCGATGTCAATTGATGTTATTGAGTTACAGAAGAAATTAACAACCATTAAAGCAGAATATGCAGAAATCAGGCTTAGTGAAAGTCATTCGACTACCATACATCTTTCAAAAAACATGGTTGAAACCTGCAAGGTGGGTACTTCTACACAAGGATCCGTGAGGGTCTACAATAAAGGGTGCTGGGGTTTTTTTGCATTTACGTCATTATCTATGATTGAAACTGCACTGCAACGGGCGCTACAGCTATCGCACATGCAAAAAAAAGAACATGCACCATCGATATCCTCATTGCAGGTAAATAATATTAAAGAGAAAACAAATGCTGCAATACCACTTGCTACAGTAAGTTTAGAAGAAAAGATGCACTGTTTGCAGGAATACAATGCAATATTAAAACAAAGTGAACTTATTGAAAACACAAATGTACTATATGGGGATTCAGTAACTCGATATGTAATGTGTAATACTGATGGTAGCAGCATAGAATATGATAGATCTTTCTGCGGGTTATCGCTGTCTGCTATTGCAAAGGATGGGACTATAATTCAGCCGTATGGGGAGTCAGTTGCAAACTATGGGGGGTTTGAGATAGCCAAGGATAAGCACACCTTAGCACAAGAAGTGGTGCAGACCGCAACTGAACTTGTGGCGGCTCCTCAGGTAAAAAGTGGAGTGTATAATGTCATTGTGGATCCAAAACTTGCAGGGGTATTTATTCACGAAGCCTTTGGCCATCTGTCTGAAGCTGATTTTATTTATGAAAATCCACGAATGAAAGAGATCATGGTGATTGGCAAGCGATTTGGGCCAGAAATTCTTAATGTTGTTGATGATGGAACGCTGCCGTATGCAGGTTATATTCCCTGTGATGATGAGGGGATATTGCCTGCAAAAACATATGTAATCAAAAACGGAATTTTACACAGCCGCCTTCATTCGCGGGAAACAGCCGTGATTATGGGTGAACAGGTTACCGGCAATGCTCGTGCTATCAGCACTTCGGCAATTCCTATTGTGCGTATGACAAATACTTATATTGAAAATGGTAATTCTACTGTTGATGAGTTGTTTGAAAAATTATGGAATGGAATATATGTGGTAGGCGCGTTAGGCGGGCAGACAAATCTAGAGATGTTTACCTTTACCCCTGCATATGCCTATGAAATAAAAAAAGGGAAAAAAACAAAAAAATTGCGCGATTGCATGCTCACTGGTAATGTATTTGTGACACTTGCAAATATTGAAGCAATTGCAAATGATTGTACATTGTTTGGTGGGCTTGGCGGTTGTGGTAAGCAGGGACAGTCTCCACTGCCAGTTTCTTCAGGGGGACCTCACGTACTCATTAAAAATGTTTTAATAGGAGGGAAAGGTGCTGGAAGTAGAAAAGCAAAATCTAAGCAGCATAGCTGAAAAGTGCCAGGCAATTCCATCTTGCTGGTGGGATGTTTTTTGTGAATATAGCATACATAAAAACTATTCATTCAAAAATAATAGATTTTACTCTGCGCGCCAATCCGAAATAAAAGGATATGGCATAAGAATAAATATTAATGGAAACTCAGGCTTTTCGTTCTGTAACGATGTAACTATGATTGATAGTGTTCTTGAATATGCCAGAGAGACAGCACGGTATGGCGAACGTGAAGAATACCTGCTTCCTGGTCCTCAGGAATTCTCCGATGTTGCATGTTATGATGAAAAAATATTGCAGAGGGATAATGAGTATTACATTCATGCGCTGCAATCAGTAATAGATAGGATACATCGGGAATATAATGATTGCATGGTCGATGCAGGATTTGGATGCATAGATGGCTATGTACATTTAATAAATTCTCAGGGATTTGACAAAGGGTATCATTTTTCCCGCAATGGAACAACTATATCTGCTCTCAGGATTTTACCTGATGGAAGTCGTGTGCAGATCTATGAGACTATGACCTGGAACAGTGATTTTAATATTGATGCAATAGTTGAGAGAATTCTTTGGAAACTTGCATTTAGCCAAAAAACTGTATCCATGCCTTTTGGTAATTATTTTGTTATATTTACCCCCAAAGCATTTGGCCAGATAATGAGCGTAGTATTGCAAGGGTTATCTGGCCGTGCAATTGAGCGAGGAATATCTCGCTATATTGGAAAATTTGGGCAAAAAATTTTTGGCAAAAATCTTACTGTATATGACAATCCCTTAATTGACTTTGCACCCAGCAGCTACCCTTTTGATGATGAGGGCATACCCGCCCACAACAAAACCCTCATCGAAAATGGATGTATCAAAACTTATATCGCACATCTACAGAGTGCTCATCTGTTGAACACTCCTCCCACAGGAAATGCTTCACGAAGTTATGCGACATTACCCACTGAAAGCTTTAGCAATATTGTGGTTGAACCTGGCACAATGTCCTTCAAAGATATGATAACTCAGATGGGAACAGGAATTATCATCGATCAGTTCATTGGATTTGGACAATCCAATACTTTTATGGGACAATTTTCAGCCAATTTAGATTTAGCATGGCTTGTGGTACAGGGCAGTGTAAAAGGGAGGCTTAAAAATTCAATGGTAAGTGATGATGTCACCACAATGCTGAATGATAAAATAGTTCTTTCAGCAGAAAGAGAATGGGTTGGCAATGCCTATCTACCGTATGTATTGTGCCGCATAAATTATTCAACTAACTAATTTTTTATATAAAAGTTTTGACAAAAAGTACATATATTTCTTGCTTTTTTAGATAACCCTGTTATGTTTGCGATACAATAAAAGTGATACTTTATAGATGGATTTTATTGCTGCATTACACAGGATTATGCTTTTGTAATTCATTTTAATTTAATACTGGGAGAGTTGCAATGAAGACTAAAATTACAGAACTTTTTAAGATTAAGTACCCAATTGTGCTTTCAGGAATGAGCTGGATCAGTACTCCTGAACTTGTTGCTGCTGTATCTAATGCAGGGGGTCTTGGGATACTTGCAACCGGTGTTTTAACGGCTGAACAGACACGGGAAGCTGTTAGAAGAGTAAGAGAATTAACCAAAAAGCCGTTTGCAGCAAATGTAACGCTGTATTTCCCCGGGGCTGAACGCAATGCTGAAGTTCTCATTGAAGAGAAGGTCCCTATTATCAACTATTCACTGGGCAAAGGTGATAAAATTGCAAAGGCTGTACATGCATACGGCGGGAAGGTAATAGCGACAGTTACTACGCATAAGCATGCACTAGCAGCTCAGCGAGATGGAGCTGATGCACTGATAGTTACTGGATATGAGGCAGCAGGTCATGGTGGAGCTATTACGTCACTGGTGCTCATCCCCGCAATATCTCAGGCAGTGAATATACCAGTGATTGCTGCAGGTGGTTTTGCTGATGGAAGAGGATTGATTGCAGCATTGGCACTAGGAGCAGAGGGCATTGCCATGGGAACACGCTTTATGAACACCAAAGAAAGCCCTGTGGCTGAAAGTGCAAAGCAGGCAAGTATAAAAAGCGAAGTATACAATACAATATACACGCCAAAAATTGATGGGTTGCCTGCACGCTTTATGAAGTCCAAGGCAGTTGAAAGGCTCATGCGTAAGCACCTTAATCCATTGAGTTCACTTATCCGCTCAAAGAAGATAGCTGACATGTTGGGATATCCATGGCTTAAGCTTGCCATAGGGATTATGTTTATGGGACCACAGCGCGCTATTCAGATGGCACGTATGGCAATTGGTTTTGATGCATTCAAGATTGGGACAATGGAAGGTGATTTTGATAGAGGCGTTCTACCATTGGGTCAGGTAACAGGTATCATTAATGATACACCAACAGTAAAACAGGTTATAGACAGAATAATCAAAGAAGCTGTGGAAATTGAAAAACAGTTGGCTAAGAAAGTTAAGTAATTAAAGCGCTCTTTATACGAGCGCTTAAAATTTATTGTATGGCGGGTTGTATATGCAAAGAGCAACACGTGAAGGTTATAGAGAATTTTGTGCAACCGAGAAATCAGTTATTAACATGCTATTGACTCGTGCAAAAAAACGCGGCAATGTTGCTGCTTTATCTGGCTTTGTAGAGGGCAAAAAATATTCATATACATGGAATGATGTCACACGTATAGTATATGCGATAGCTCATTTTCTGATTTCCAGTGGTATGCAAAAGGGTGACAGGGTTGCCATCTTTTCGCAGAATTGTCCTGAATGGACTCTTGCTGATCTTGGGATACAGGCAGCAGGATGTATCCCAGTGCCGATTTATGCAACAAATTCAAAGGATGAAGCAAAATACATAATTGATGATGCTTCAATAAAAGTTATTTTTACAGGAGATCAGGAACAATATGATAAAGCAAATCACATCATGGATGATACTACTCTGCAAATGATAATATCATTTCAAGATTCAGTGATTGTAAACGGGACACACAGCTTTTATTTTAACACTATTGCCAAAAACATTGTTTCTGAGAATGGGATAAAAGAAATAGAAAGCCGTATTAACGACCTGTCAAGTGATGATATACTCACCATTATCTATACCTCTGGGACAACAGGCAACCCTAAAGGAGCTGTCCATACGCATGGAAGTTTCCTTGCTGGAATTTATGCATCAGTATTCAGATTTCCAGAAGCAGGTCCCGGTATGGTGTCACTTGCATTCCTACCTTTAAGCCATGTATTTGAGCGTATGTGGACATACGGAGTGTTGCTCAAAGGTGGTGAAAATCATTATTGCCGTAATCCAAAAGAGATCATGGAAATTTTGCCACTTTCAAAACCAAACTACATGTGTAGCGTTCCCCGTTTGTGGGAAAAAATGTATGCTACAATATTTGACAGGTTACAAACGGCACCACCTGTAAAAAAGAAGCTCTTTATGTGGGCAACGTACATTGGTATCCACTATGATAAACAAAAGCGAGCAAAAAAATGGATAAGCCCATTGCTTGTACTTAAACATCTTGTTGCTGATATCCTTGTTTTGAAGAAGGTGCGCCTTCTTGTTGGTGGTAATGTGAGGGTATTCCACGTAGGTGGAGCAGCCATGTCGGCAGAGATTAATGAGTTTTTTAATGGATTAGGTATTCCTCTGGCACAGGGATATGGATTGACAGAATTTTTCCCGGTGGCTGTCGGCACCGCAACAACTGCGTATCCGGGAGTATGCGGGCCTATCCTGGATATAGTTGAAGTCAGGGTGTCTGATGAAGGTGAAATTCAACTAAGAGGCCCTATGTGTATGAAAGAGTACTATAATAAACCTGAGGCCACTATGGAAATGTTTACTCAGGACGGATGGTTTAAAACAGGTGATGTTGGAACCATTGAAGAGCATGATGGAAAGCTATATATACGCATTACCGACAGGATTAAGGATCTTATTATAACTGCTGGGGGCAAGAATATAGCACCTCAAGTGATAGAAACGATGTTAGGGGAAGACCTCTACATTGAGCAGGTTGTGGTAGTAGGTGATGGTAGGAAATATATAAGTGCTCTGATTGTGCCCAACTTTGAGATGTTAGATGAATATGCAAAGTCAAAAGGAATACAGTATTCAACCAGGCAGGAATTAATTACAAATCCTGCAATTGTTGAATTTTATAAAAATAAAATTGAAAAATTAACTGAAAGCCTTGGCCAGGTTGAAAAGATTAAAAAGTTTACACTAATGCCACAGGAATTTACTCAGGAAAATGGCGAGATTACTCCAACAATGAAAATCAGAAGGAAGGTAATTCAGCAGCGATATAGTCAGATTATCGATAAAATGTATCAAGATTGATACATTGTAAAATTTTAATTTTGTATATAAAATATTTATTGCAACAATAGTTATATAACGGTGTTATGTTTACAAAATGATGAATATTAATTTTTAAGTGAATAGGGAGTTATATGTATGAAAACAAGAATTACTGAACTGTTTGGGATTAAATATCCAATTATTCTTCCAGGAATGAGCTGGATAAGTACACCAGAATTGGTAGCTGCTGTTTGCAATGCTGGTGGCACAGGGTATTTAGCAACAGGGCCTTTGACACCTGAGCAGACACGTCAGGCTATAAGAAGAATCCGTGAGCTTACTGATAAACCCTTTGGAGCAGGATGCACACTGATTATGCCTGGTGCACGGGAAAATGCAGAAGTCATGCTAGAAGAAAAAGTACCCATTATTAATGTTTCGTTGGGTAAATGTGACTGGATTGCACAGAGGGCACATAAATATGGTGGAAAGGTTATCGCAACTGTAGTAACCGAAAAACATGCGCTTGCAGCTGAAAAACAGGGTGCTGATGCTCTACAGGTTACAGGGCATGAGGCAGCAGCTCATGGCGGGCAAGTGACCACGTTTGTTCTTGTCCCTGCGATAGTTGATAAGGTAAAAATCCCGGTGGTTGCTGTTGGTGGTATAGCAGATGGCCGTGGTATGGCTGCGGCGCTGGCGCTTGGGGCAGAGGGTGTTGGAATGGGTACCCGATTATCAATGACCAAGGAAAGTCCATTACATCAAAGAACTATAGAAGCTCAGCTTAAGGCAGGTATTGAAGATACCATCTACTCTAACAGGTTTGATGGTATTTATTGTCGTGTATTGAAGACAAAATCAGCAGAGAAAGCCATAAAGAGGGGCATGAATCTTCCATTAGCAGTAATCCAGTCATACAGAATTGCTAAGATGATGAACATGCCATATTTAAAATTGGCTTTAGGTGTAATGTTGCAGGGACCAAAGATGATGATTCAACTAGCACATTTTGCTACAGCATTTGATAAAATAAAAGCAGCAACAGAGAAAGGTGATCTGGAGTACGGTGTACAGCTCATAGGACAATGTCAGGGCCTTATTAATGATGTCCCTACGGTAAAAGAAGTAATTGAAAGAACTGTAAAAGAGGCAAAGGCTATATATCAGAAAAACCTTAAAAAATTTTAACTTTGTTAATGCTTTTCTAGATAAAAAAAGCAGAGACAAAAGCCTCTGCTTTTTTTACAATAATTATGTAGGTGATATCGTGCTAACTTTACATGGAAAATATCTGTTAACAAAAAAATTATTGAAAAAATTTTGTGCCTTACAACAATTATAAGGATTTCATCTGCTTGTTAAGTAGTAAATAAATTGTATGACTGATAGTAGCTGCATTGAAAGAAAACCAAAAGCCATTGTTATAGTTAATCCTGCGTCTCGTTCAGGATTAAAAGTGTATCGACAATTGAAAAAATGTGTGGATAAATATTTTATACATGATGTCTTTTTTACAAAAAAACGTGAGCATGCATCTGAACTGGCCAATTCGTCAGTAGGTGATGTCATTATTGTCTGTGGTGGCGATGGTACCGTTAATGAGGTTGCAAATGGGCTGGCTGGCAGAACTGACATTGCTGTAGCACCAACCTATGGTGGTTCTGGTTGTGATTTAAGCAGAGTATTTGGTATTGCAAAAAAGATAGATGCACGGATTCATGAGATTTATCAGAGACTAATGAATGGGCATGATATAAGAATAAAATTATCCAAAGTGATAACAGAAAGAAATCACCGTTATTTTGTGGGAGTTGGAGATGCTGGTTTTGGTGCAAAAGTTGCTGGAATTTTTGATAGATATAGACGATTAGGCAAAATAGGGTATATTATTGGTGTGCTTCAAGCACTTTTCACTATAAAACCAAAGGTGGTAAAACTTACTGTGGATGGAGAAACTAAAATAGAAAATGTCCTTATGGTTATGTTTGCACGAAGCAAATATTATGCTGGGGGCATGAAGGTATCACCACATTCAGACCCTTTAAGCGATAGAGCCCGCATGATATTGTTAAAATGGATGCATAAATTAGTATTTTTAATATTATTCCCCAAAGTATATTCTGGTACACATGTGAATGTTCATTATGTAGAGGATAGGGATGCTACAAGAATAGATATTGCAACACCTGAATTGCCAATAGATGTTGAAGGTGAATATGTAGGTGTTACACCATGTACTTTTTTAGTTACTGATGAATATATACGTATTGTATAGATATGATTATATCATCTTAATAATAGAAAATGGTAGTAGTATGGACATTATGGAGAAGAGATAAATTTGAATTAATTTATAAAAATTGTTTAATTTCCTTGACAAAAATAAAGTGTAAAAATAAGTTTGAACACCAAATTTAAAGATAATATATTTATGTTGTTTTGTTTCTTGATTAATATAAATAGCGTGCTACATTTTTAATCAATATTTTGTTTAGATTGAAGAGCATTATTCTTGATGTAAGAGAGGATATAATGGGTATTTTTCACAGAACGTTTTCATTAAAAAAATCTCAGATTGAGAAAAAGTGGTATATCATCGATGCAGAAGGCAAAGTTTTGGGGAGACTTGCAGCTGAGATTGCACATGTTTTGAGGGGAAAACATAAACCTTCGTATTCGCCACATCTGGATATGGGTGATAATGTGATAGTCATTAACGCGGAAAAAGTTCTTTTGACAGGGAAAAAACCCGAGGAAAAAGAATATTTCTTTCATTCAAAATATCCAGGGGGAAGCAAGTTTGTGAATATTAAAAAGATGCTTGATAAAAAGCCTGAATATGTATTGTACCATGCAGTCAAAGGTATGATGCCCAAAAATAAATTAGCACGACAGTTAATGGGTAATTTAAAGATTTATGCAGGTAGTGACCATCCCCATAAGGCTCAGAAACCCGAACCTTTAGAATTAAAGTTTTAATGTTGAAAGTCATATCATCGTTACTATAAAAATGAGGTTATAGAAATGGCAAGTGCAGCAAATTATGCAACAGGAAGAAGAAAATCAGCGGTTGCCCGTGTATGGTTAAAACCTGGAAATGGAACTATTATTATTAATAACAAGCCAATCAATCAATATTTTAGGCGCCAAACCCTGGAACTTGTTGTGCGACAACCTTTGGAAGAAGTAGGTGTACTCAATTCGTTTGATGTTGTTGCTACTGTTAAAGGTGGTGGTTGGACTGGACAGGCAGGTGCAGTTAAGTTAGGGATAGCACGATGTTTGGCAGCGCTGGATGAAAAATATAAAAAATCAATGCGACAGGCAGGGTTCCTTACACGTGATTCACGTGAAGTTGAGCGTAAGAAATATGGCCAGAAAAAAGCACGAAAAAGATTTCAGTTTTCCAAACGATAAGGATATTTTGGAATTATGTACTTTACAAAAAGGATGCCAGATGGCATCCTTTTTGTTATTACCCATTCAATGAATATGAGTTTCTTTACAGTATGATTATACAGGATATTGAGTACACTGACCGTTATATACGAATAACACTTGATACAGGCGAGTCTATGCGTGTGGAAAATACTTCTATACCTATGGGGTTGTTACACAAGGGTGCAATGATTGATATTGATGCATATACCCTTCTGAAAGAGGAAGCACATCTGTTTGAGTGTAAAGAAAAAGTGCTGTCTTATATAAGTATTCGTAATAGAACAGAACATGATATTAAAAAGTATCTTGTGAAAAAAGGGTTTGATAAAAATACTATCAACAGGGTGATTCAGGATTTTTCTGAAAAGGGGCTTATCAACGATTATTCATATGCATTGCAGTACATTCAATCAATTAGAGATCGTAAAACTGTTGGGAATAAAATAATTGAAAAAAAACTTTTTGAGAAAGGAATTGATAAGTCGGTTATTAAAAAAGCAATAAAAAGAACACAGGAAAAAGAGCCTAATAGTGAGCAGGTGTATCAATTAGCTTTATTGAAATATAATAGAATTAAAGATAAAGAAAATGCTATAGCAAAAGTAGCTTCATTTTTATATCAACGAGGTTTTAGCTGGGAAATCATAAAAAAGGTTATCAAAAAATTGGGAAATGGTTCGGATAATCTAAAAGATGAATTGCAGGAATAACTAGCGAAAACGATATATCCAAATCAAACGAGATATATTAATATTATTGAAATTGTATCGCTGTTTTTTTATATTGTTCAAACTTTTTCAATAAGGAATGCATAGGTATGAAGAAGGTACATGATTTACGGACATCGTTTATTGATTTCTTTAAGGAGCGGGAACACAGGATAGTCCCTTCAAGTTCATTAATTCCAAAAGATGATCCAACGTTATTGTTTACTACTGCCGGTATGGTGCAGTTTAAGCCGATGTTTGCCGGTACAGTTGAATTAGAATATACGCGTGCGGCTTCTATACAGAAATGTTTGCGTACAAGCGACCTTGAAAAAGTGGGCAAGACAAAGCGCCATTGTACTTTCTTTGAGATGCTGGGGAATTTTTCGTTTGGTGATTATTTTAAGAAAGAAGCAATTCAGTGGGCGTGGGAATATTCAACTGAGGTTATTGGCTTTCCAAAAGAAGATATATGGGTTTCAATTTATTTAGAAGACGATGAAGCATTTGATATATGGCATAAAACGATTGGTTTGCCAAAAGAGAAAATCATAAGGCTTGGCAAAGAAGACAATTTTTGGGGGCCTGCCGGTGATTCAGGTGCGTGTGGTCCCTGTTCAGAGCTGTATTTAGACCGCGGGCCTTCATTTGGATGTGGCAAGCCAGATTGTAAACCTGGCTGTGATTGTGAAAGGTTTTTGGAGTTCTGGAATTTAGTATTTAACCAGTATTTTCAGGATACTCAAGGTGTGCTTCATCCACTGCCAAGAACTGGTATTGACACAGGAATGGGGCTTGAGAGGTTGGCAACGTTAGTGCAGAATGTTGACAGTATATATCAAACGGATGAATTAAAGGGGCTGGTTGATTATATTGTCAAAGTGAGAAATATTGATTACCAGGGTGCTTCGCAGATAGCAGTCAACGTGCTTGTGGAGCATGCACGAGCACTCACTTTTGCGATATCGGATGGTGCATACCCATCAAATGAGGGCAGAGGATATGTGTTGCGCCGTATCCTTAGAAGAGCGCTGCGATATGGCCGCCAGATTGGAATTCATGAACCGTTTGTATACACCATTGTTGATCCACTGGTTGCGGCCATGGGAAGACAATATCCGGAGCTATCGGACACAAAAGAAAATGTAAAAGCTGTTATTAAAGGCGAAGAGGAACGCTTCCTTGAAACCATAGAAAATGGTATGGACAGACTTGAGGAGATAATCAAAACATTAGTTAAAAAAGGGGAAAAAGTAATCAGCGGTAATGATGTATTTGTATTGTATGATACATATGGATTTCCTGTAGAAATGACAGAGGAAATAGCTGTAGAGAATGGATTGCGTATTGATAGAGAAGGTTTTGAGCACAAAATGGAAGAGCAACGAACCCGTGGAAGGCAAAGCTGGAAAGGTACAGACGGCAAAATTGATGGGGTTGTTAGCGAAATATTAAAAAGAGTTCAAAGCACAGAATTTGAAGGGTACGAGAAGTATGATTTGGAGTCGGAAATTGTTGTGCTTTCCAATTTTGAAGGGTTGAAGGCGCATTTGAGTGAAGGTGAAAATGGAATTATCGTTGTTGGACGCACGCCATTTTACGGTGAATCAGGTGGTCAGGTTGGTGATACGGGATATATTGAAAGCGACAATGCTAGATTTAAAGTTGTAGACACTAAAAAATCCGGCGATCTGATTGTGCATATTGGTCAGCTGGAAAAAGGAAGTTTACATGAGGGCCAAAGAGTACGTTTGTCAATAGATGGCATACGAAGAAATTTAACCCGTGCCAATCACACTGCAACTCATCTTTTGCAGGCAGCACTGCGTACAGTATTAGGCCAGCATGTTAAACAGGCTGGTTCACTGGTTGCTCCGGACCATTTCCGTTTTGATTTTACTCATTTCAAGGCAATGACACCTGAAGAATTGAATCATGTTGAGGCGATAGTTAATGAAAAGGTATGGGCTGCATTGCCGGTGAATACTGCAATTGTACCGTTGCAGGAAGCCTTACAGCAGGGAGCAATGGCAGTCTTTGATGAAAAGTATTCAGACATTGTGCGGATGGTGTCTATCAGTGATTTTAGCAAGGAGCTATGTGGCGGCACGCATGTGGACAATACAGGCAAAATTGGTGTTTTCAGAATAATGCGCGAATCTTCGCCTGGTGCAGGTGTGCGTAGAATTGAAGGGGTAACACTGAAAGGCGTGTATCAGCGTCTTGTGCAGGACCATACAGTAGTGCGCAGGATCATGAGCCTGTTAGAGGTAAATGAATCGAATGTAGAGAAAAAAATTGCAGAAATGATAGAAAAGATTTCTTTCTTAGAAAAGGAACTAGAAAAGACTAAGGCACAAGGGCTAAAGGACGTTGCAAAAGAGTTGTACAGCAAAGCTGAAAACATAAATAGTGTAAAATTTGTACGTGCACGGTTACAGGACATGGATGCTGATGCTTTGCGCACACTTGCAGATTATGTGCGGGAGCTTTCGGACAATGTTGTTGTATGTTTGGCTTCTTCGCAGGAAAATAAAGCTTTTATTATTGCTGCAGCCACAAAAGGAGCTATCGATAAAGGCATTGATTGTGGAGCCATTATCAAAACAGTTGCAAAAGAAATTGGTGGTGGTGGCGGTGGAAGAAAGGACTTAGCTCAGGCTGGAGGCAAAGACATACAAAATATAGGCAAGGCATTAGACAAATGCAGGGAAATTGTATTGAATAGCAGTAAATAACATAATTTAACAAATGTAATTAATTTTTTGATATACCTACCAGCCGTGATATATAAATAGAAATATTAAAATTATTATATTCATAGGGGGTAGTATGGGTGAGCTAAAAACGATGGTGCAATATTTTTATGACACGTGTAACCAATTCCCAAATCGGCCTGCACAACAATTTAATGAAGAACTATATAATGATAACAATGGACTGTTTACCTATGCAGAGCTTAAGGAACGTGTGGAAGATATTGCCTGTGCACTAATGAAAATAGGATTTCCATATAAGGGCAGAGCTGCAATTATGGCTCCAACAAGCTATATGTGGACGCAGGTTGATATCGCAATAGCCTGTGCAGGTGGTGTGAGCATTACTATTTATCCCACGTTATCTGATTCAGAAGTTACCTACATAATGAAAGATTCAAAATCTACGGTGATGTTTGTAGGCAATAAAGAGCAGCTGGATCAGGTAAAGAGGATCTGGAAACAGCTAAAAAACCTTAAAATTGTTATTGTAATGGATATTGCATTTCAAGGAGATAACAAGAAGATCTATGGCATTAAAGATTTTATTGCTATGGGGAGAGAATGGCGAAATACTCCAGCTAATTATAAAAAATATAATAAGCGAAAAGACGGCGTAAAGCTTGATGACTGGTTTACAATTCTCTATACTTCAGGAACTACTGGACAGGGCAAAGGTGTGGTACTTACACACTGGTGTGGCTCTTCACGGTTAGAAGGTACCATAGATTATTTCCAGAAATATGATTTTGATGTAACTGAAAATGATGTGACACTATGCTATTTGCCTTTATCGCATGTATTTGACCGCGGGTCATGCCAGTGGTTGGCATTACGCAAGGGTTCGCTTATATGTTATGCAGACAAGCCAGCAACACTAATTGAAGATATGCAAAAGTATAACCCTACATGGATAAACTGTGTACCGCGCTTATATGAAAAGATATACATAACTATGCAGCAGGCAATGGCAGAAAGCCCACTTAAAAAGAAGTTATTTGACTGGGCTGTTGGAGTAGGGTTGCAGGCACTTGAATACCGCAAGGATGAAAATGGCTGCTATAATATGCACCCAAAATTTGATTTAAAATCTAAGCTTCCATTAGGGCTTAAAATTAAATATTCAATAGCAGATAAGTTATTTGCAAAGGTTAGGGGATTGTTTGGTAACAGATTCCATCATTCATTTTCGGCAAGTGCTGCTATTTCACCGGAGCTTTTACGATTTTACTATGCACTTGGACTGGCAGTTGTTGAAGGGTATGGTTCAACAGAAAGCTTCAATGCAGCGGTGCTCAACCCGATAACTGCATGTAAACCAGGGTATATGGGTAAAGAAGCAAATGGAAGCAAGTGTAGAGTTGCTGCAGATGGTGAACTAGAACTTTCAGGCGCCGGTATTTTTAAGGAGTATTTAAACAAACCAAAGGAAACAAAGGAAGCATTTACAAAAGATAAATGGTTTAAAACAGGTGATATTGTGGAGATGTCGCCGGATGGGTATTTAAAGTTTGTAGAACGCAAGAAAGGAATAATTTGCACTTCAATAGGTAAGAATGTTGCACCTGCAAAGATAGAGAATCTTTTTTCTACTAGCAGCTGGGTTGAACAGATTTTCCTTGTGGGGGATGAAAAGCCGTATATTACTGCATTGATTGTTCCAAACTTTGCAAATTTTATGGCGTTGTTCAAGCGAGAAGGTATTGCGTTTGACGAATCAAAGCTTGTGTATGAAGATATTGGTGGGATGCAGATATGTACTAAAGTTGGGGATGATTTCATCAACAACAAGCGATTGAGGGAGCTTATTGACAATGATGTAAAAGAAGCAAATAAGAAATTAGAAAAATTTGAAGAGATCAAGAACTATACTATATTGAACCAGCGTTTTACTGAATCTAATGGCATGATTACACCAACACAAAAAGCTAAGCGTCGAGTGATTGTTCAGGTATATAAAGATGTAATTGAGAATATGTATAAATAAAACAAAAAGGGCAGGATGAAAAATCCTGCCCTTGTAGTATTCTATTAGAAATAGTCGCATCCTTCAAGAAGAATCTTTTCAGCTTCTTCTTTGTAAGCATCCATAACATATGGAATGCCAGAAATTTTAGCAGCTTCTTCGGTGAGTGCCATGAGGTCACTGCGTGAAATTGTGTCAATTCTGAAATTACGGCTTCCAGCCATAAGCTGCTGTAATCCAACTTTTATTTTCTGGCTGAATGTATATAATCCAATTGCACCAAGTGGGAACTGATCCACTTCTTTTCCGTATTTTGCTTTGAGTTCTTCATAACATAC
Organism: Spirochaetota bacterium; assembly: GCA_026414805.1. Lineage (NCBI taxonomy): Bacteria > Pseudomonadati > Spirochaetota > Spirochaetota bacterium. The sequence goes on from JAOAIH010000001.1 coordinate 135,771, forward strand.
AAAGATTTCTTCTTTTGTGGTACCATGCTGAGCAACATTTTTGGGTAGGTTATTTTCTTTGAGCCATTTTTCAATATTTTTACCTACCATGCCAGGTATCATAAGAGCACGACCCATACATACTGCCTTGAAATATGGTGCTCCCATAGCTATTACTTTAAAAATGTGGTCTTCGGTAGAGAATCCACCGGCCATAGCTAAATCTGGTACCCACATTCCTTTTGCAGCTAACTTTTGTGCCATGTCGTAGGCCATACACTGCAGGTAGAAAGTAGGAATTCCCCACTCTTCCATCATACGCCATGGACTCATACCAGTACCGCCGCCAGCACCATCTATTGTGAGAAGGTCAATTTTTGCTTCGGAAGCCCATCGTAAAGCGGCTGCTAATTCTTTTTGTGAATATGCGCCGGTTTTTAGTGTTACACGTTTTGCGCCTAATGCTCTCAGCCTTTCAACTTCTTGTAAAAATGCATCCTTGCTGATAAATCCAAGCCGAGAATGGCGTTCAAATTCTTTGATTGCACCATCCTTGAAAGCTGCCTGGATAGCAGGGATAGTTGGATCAGGGGTTACAATATACCCTCTATTTTTAAGTTCGATAGCTCTTTCAAGGCTACGGACTTTGATTTCGCCGCCGATACATTTTGCACCCTGTCCCCATTTCAATTCAACAGTTTCGACGCCTAACTGGGAAATGATGTATTCAGCAACACCTAAATTGGTATCTTCAACATTCATCTGTACAAGTATGTCACCTGCATCACCTTTATACTTTTTAAATGTTTCAACGCGGCGGATCATCTCTGGAGATTTTGTTACTTTACCATTTTTGTCTCTTTCCAGACCAGGGTCTATTCCGCATACATTTTCACCGCATACAATGGCAATACCTGAAATTGCAGCACCCACAGCAAAATGCTCCCAGTTGATACGTGCAATGTCTGTTGAACCTAACGCTCCTGTAAACATTGGCACTTCCAGCTTAACCCTGTGTTTGGTTCCAAAATAGGTTTCGGTTGAAACAACCGGGAAGCGTGCTGTCTCGGGTCCTGGATTAAGAAGACCTTTGGCACCAGCGGCATATCCCTGAATATTGAGGTGAGAATAGTCAACAGGATAATCCTTATCAGCACCGGCTGTAATTTCACCAAAAGGTCCTGGATACAGCAGTTCTCTCCCGCGCATAGTTGCCTGGAATATTTCGCAATTCCCTGTACAACCATCAAGACAGCGTGAACAAATGCCTGATTGTGGTGCAACACTTCGTGAACGATTAGCAGTGCGTGTTGCATCGTTTGCG